>JAAXZP010000181.1 GCA_012719815.1 Christensenellaceae bacterium | reverse complement strand
TAGTTGAGCTCCTTGGTCGGGAAAAGAGCCTGGAGCGTATTGACCGCGCCATCAGTTTCATAGAGCAAGAACTACCGGCCCAAATAGCCGCTAACGACAATAAGTAATAAGTTGTAACTATATAGCCCCTGCAGGTATAAACTGCCGGGGCTATATGCATATATGCACCAAAGCTCCTTTACTCTGCTTTCCAGGTATATATCCTGTAAATAATCGCTAACTTACCATCCCAACTAGCAGTAAAAACCCCTGCAGTTTAAGGGTTATTACTCATAGGGACAGTAACTGACACCTATTTCCAGACTGTCAGCTTTGGCTGGAACACATTGGCTTTTACGTGGATTTCACCATACGCGCCGCTGGGCACATCCAATTCATATCTAACATATTTTGAGCCGACTGCGTTGGTTTGCAAAACGATAGGACTTGTATTGACCCGGATGACGGCGTTGCCGCCGTTGGCAATCGTGGCGACCTGCACGCCGTTGAGAGTAATGATGGTGGGAGCGACCGCCGCAACGATGCTGCTGTCTCTGATGATTTTTATGGTGGCCGGAGCGGCGAGAGGAACAGCGACATTGTTGTCCAACGAATCAGGCTCTTCGTACAAGACGTAATATTTGACCAGTGTATGTCCGTCCTTGTGCTGAATCTCGCGTGGAACAGTTTTGTCGGCCAGCTCATACATGGCGGATTGACGGTACACCTGGCAGTAAATTTGTTCCAGCTTCTGCCGAATCATATCCGGCTTTTCCAGAGAGCTGTTCTCATAAAAGCTGTCGAAGGTGATCCGAGAGGTTGGCGTGATTACACTTCCACGTTCTTGCTCGGCATTGATTATGAAATTCTGCATCTGCGGCTTGAGGGAATTGATATATGGCGCGTCATAACACAAGCAGACGATGTGCCGTATCACTTGCGGTGATGGTGCCCCATGCCCCAAGGCCGATTTGGAATTTTCTGTTTTATGCAGAAGCTTATAAAAAATACCCATTATATGGCCCTCTTTTCTAATCTCGTATACTGAACTGTAAGCAGCGTAACTGTTTGAGCCTTTTATTAATTCACATCGCCCCTGCCGCCGCAGACCGGGCAATGTCTCCAACGGCTCTTGGTTATTTGCTGCCACCGTCCATTGACCATGATCTGATCGAAATACTGCTCGTTATAGCCCCCGGCTCCGCCGCATTTTTTACAGCGGTGCGCCCCATCGGTAACGACCTGACCGGAGCCGCTCGGCGTACTTTGTTCAAGCATGCTGCTGTCAACCCCGACAAGACCGGACGTTGGCACATCCACAACAATATCGGTGCCCAGCGTTGCCGCGGAACGGTTGCCGCTGAAGTCCACAACGCTGCTGTCGGAAAGCTGCATAAGGAGGAAGCTCGGGACATAAAGCGCCCCGTCGATTACAACCGGCACGGTATTGGTATTCACGGCGGAAATTGGCTTTTTGCCGTAGGTCAGCGTGGGCGAATTTGCGAATACCCGGATGATGTCGCCATTGATGACCGTTACAAGGGCGCTGTGATCGTCGTTTGTAAGGCACGCGACACCCAGAAAATTCAGCACATCCTCTATGGGATAGTATCCGCCGTTGGGCTCGCTCGGGAGCGTGAATGGGTAGTTTTTGGTTTCAACTTCCGTCCCGTTGATGACCAGCCGATAACGGGTTCGCCCCTCACCGTCTTCGAAGGGGAAGTCCTGCACCGACTCTGATGCGCTTTCATTCAGCTTGGCTTCCTTTGTTAGCATCTGATCTGCTGTTACCGAGCTTTTGGCGCTTTGCTCCGGGGGCGGCACGGTCTTGGTTACGCCCTGGCCGCAGGCACACAGAGCAGCGCAGAAAACAGCTAAAAAGCAGAACATTACTATTTTTTTCATAAAGTCAATCCTTTCTTTCTGCCGCTCATAAATGCAATCAGCAAAATGACAGCGCCTGCAGCTGTAGCTGACAGCGCGAAAAACGCAATTTTCCGGACATTGCTTCAAATATGCCGCTCTGCCAGCCGCTTTACCACGTCTTGTATAACGGAAATCACACCCGAGCGGTTGCCGATGCCGCCCGCGCCCTGCGCCCATAGCCTGTCGAAATGCGCTTGAAATTCGCGCAAAAGTATGAGCTGGTCGGAGTGGATCATCACAGGTTCCGCCCCGCTCCAGTGGTTAATAGCAAGGTGGTGGTTTTGCTTGAGCTGCCAGCAGTTGTCTGAATGAAGCGTTGCGATATCGTCGAGTATCAGCAGATGGAAATTGGGGACTGTTTCAAGATAGCGGACGTAGCCGTTCAAAACTTCGATACAGCCCTGCGCATCCAGGAGGACAAAACCCTTATTCATAAAGTACAGCCCCGGCATGCGGCAAAAACCGTCCTGAGCAATCTGATTCAGCCGCGCAAGGGAGAGTATCTCGCGGAATACCGAACCGCCCCTTAAAGTCTCGTTCATACCGGACTTGAACCGAGTAAACTCCCCACTGCGCCAGGCGTATTCCTCTTCATTGTGACCTTGCGCAAGCAGTACACGGTTATACGCATCCTCCGTCATGTACATGGGATTGATATTGTCCTTCACCACATCAAGTGCGCCGGGGGTGCAGAATTCCCGGTATAGAATTTCAAGGATATTTCGGGAAAAGTCGTCGCCGTAAATGTTCAGCACCGGCTGGGCATATCGGGCGGCCTGCTCGAAGCTCTTTTGGATTTCCACGATAAAGGACGGCTCGCGGATGATCACTGCCACAGGTGGCGCAATGAGGCCCGGCGTTTCCGTTACCAGCATCGCCGCAGTGCCGGGGATAATCAGGTGCATCTGATTGGTTACGGTTTGTGTCAGCCCATGCACCACCGATAACTGAATATGCCCCGATACCAGCGCGCCCATGTAGGTGTCGATCAGTGCCGACATCGCCTGCGTATCACCAGACACGCATACGACCAAACGGGTTTTAAGATCGTTTTTTTTGATGATGCGTAGTAAAAGAGCAGCGATATCCTCATTTACCGTCGTGGTAATCTGGTCGCTGGACAAAAATATATTGACGGTGCTTTTCGGGGAAAGACCGGATAAGATCGACTCAAGCTCCAGCGCCATGTCAAGGCAGCCCAGCTTGACAGCATTGTCACCAGAGCGCGCAATTGTCTGTAATTTCTTGGGCGCAAGGCTTTTGGCCGCAGTTCCCGGTGGCGAGCCGCCAAGATTCCGGCGCAAATTCTCGCCGTCAGAGGCCAGCCACATGATCAGATTCTGCTTGGTGCGGTAAACGGAGGAAAGGTCCGTGGGCAGCGATGCTGCCTCAAACTGCGCTTTCAGCCATTCCATGTCGTGGACGCGCTTGCTGTGCGCCAATATATACTCGGCGAGAGCATTCATCTGCGGGCTTGCTGCCCGAAGCTTGCGCGCGCCGCTGAGCCAGCGGCTGACAAGGGACGGATCAATGTCTAACGCCTGCGCCAGCTCGTTTTGCGCGATGCCGTAATAGTCAAGCACCGCTTTTAGGTTATCTGTGGATTTGATCATGGCGGTGCTCCTTTCCACTCAATAAGCGTCTATACCGGCCTTCCAATGGTGAAATCAAGGACGTGTCCGCCGCATGCCGACAAGTTATTGGCGGGCACGCCCTTGAAGCAATGCACGGGTATATATTCGTATACCGCAAAAAGATTGTGGTGCCTTGAGATTACTTTTGAACTGCTGCTCCGGAAAGCGTGCCGTTGTTCGTAAATGTCCCTTTGCACTCTGCAAAGATGTTGGTGTTGTTGATTACGACCGCGCCAGTGTTGTTAACGAAGGAGCCTTCATCCACGCGAAGGAAGAAACCGTCCACGATGACAAGCCCGTCGTTATTGAAGGTGCCGTTGATAACAACCGCCATTCCACCATGTGTGTTGATAAATCCGTATTTCAGGAAAACCGAGCCCTTGTTATTAAGCGTGCCGCCAGTCTGAACGGACATGACGGAATAGTTGATGAAATCCGTGCTGATGGAATCGGCGCCCATGACATTGATCGTGCCGTTATTTGTGAGGGTGCCCTCAATGTAAAAGTCGTTTCCGCGGTTTACCGTCACGGTGACGCCGACCGGGATGGTTACCTCTCCTGTGACGACTACCGGAGTACCGATGGAATCAATGGTGATCACTTTTACAGAGCTGTCTATTAGCGCGGACTTCAGAGCTTCAAAGGAGGATACTGATACTGCCGCGGGTTCCTCTTCTCCGACCAGCGCGATGGCCTGTGCGTACGCATCTTCTGTGAAGACCTTCTCTTCAATTAGCTTCTTGGCCAGCCGCTGCATTCCGCTCTTCAGATCGGCCTCCAGCGCTGCCCATGAGACAATCGCGACGTCTGCGCGCAGGAATTCGGATGTGTTCACACTGTCGGGCAGGATGCCCACCGCCTTGGCGAGTGCGTCTGGGGCGTTCCACGCAAAGTCGCCGGCGGTATCGCTGTACCCAAGAGCGCGAAGTATGAAAGTAAGGTACATATCCGAGTCCGCGTTACCGGTGCCGAACTGCATCGCCGACACGCCCTTGGTCAGGCCTTTTTCATAGCCGTAGCCGACATATTTGTCCGCCCAGGAGTCTACATCAGTAAATGGGTGCGACCAGTTGCCGCCGAGCGCTTCTGCTTCCTTACCTAGCGTGCGGATCAGCATGACCAGAGCCTCTGTTCGCGTCGGAGCCTGATCTAAGGCAAAGTCCGTATCGGACACGCCTTTGAACAGCCCGAGCTGCTTGAGAGCCGCCGCCTTTGTCTCCGCCTCGGTTGAGCTTGCCGCATACGCCGGTATCAGCATTGCAAAGACAAGGGTGAAAGCCAGCATGAGGGAAAGAATACCTTTTACTGTTTTCTTCATCATTCGATCTCCTTTTCTTAGAAAATTGTCAGTTTGTCATTGACACCATTATTTTATAAAACTGCAAAAGAAAAAAGGTGGGCTGGCAGCCCACCTTTTGAAATAATTAAGCTCTATTCCTTTGTCGCCTCGAAGACCCGGTCGGCGTTTGCAAGCAAAATTGCCGCCTCGCCCTTGGTGATATGCCCCACGTCTGTTAGAATCCCTGTTTCCTCCGCAAAGGCAACCGCAGCCCGGACGCCGGGATAGTATCCGTTGTCATCCTTGAGGTTTGAGTAATCCGAGACCTTGTCCATCCAATAGATTTTCACCGCCACATAGACCATGACGTCCCTGGCGACATATTGTTCGTCGCCCATTCCCCAGGGGAGGAAGTTCTTGTCGCTCTCATGCGGGGGCCCCTCCTGCGGCAGGGCGCGCGCATAGTCACTGTCATAGCCGTATACGTCGGTTAGGATGGTTTTCACAAACCCGATATCCGCGTAGCTTTCCGTGTCGTCAAACAGGTTTGTGCCGTACTTATCTTTCATATAGGATACGGCGTCGGACACCCGTTCCGCGTCCGTCATCATAGAGGGGATAGAGCCCTCGGCCAAAGGATCAAAGGTCGCGTACTGATACCATCTGACCCCGCCGAACACACACAGTGCAATCACGGCGGCCGAGCAGACGGCGATCAGCGTTTTGCGCCTTCTCTGCGCTTTTGGATTCGCCGCGAGCAGTGCCTTTTTGACCATCTCGGCACTTGTAAAGCGTTCCTTTGGTGCAAAGGCAGTACACTTTTTAATGATGCGCGCAAGCGGCTTATATATGCGGACGTTGGGGTTCTCCCGTTCGCTGCCCGTCAGCATATAACGCAGCAGGATGCCGAAGGAGTAGATGTCGGTGCGCGAGTTGGTCTGAGAAAAGCCGTACTGCTCCGGCGGCGCATATTCCCTGGTGCCAAAAAACTGCGTATCAGCCTCCGACGCGCTGTTATATACTCGGGCGATGTCGAAATCGATGAGCACGACCTGTCCATCGTTTTTCACAATCACATTCTGAGGCTTGATGTCCCTGTGGATCACAGGTGGCTGCTGACCGTGAAGGTAGATGAGGATGTTGCAAAGCGCAGCGCCTATGCCGATGATTTCCTGATTCGATAGGTGCTTTTCGGTTATGTATTGATTTACCGGCTTCCCCTCGACAAATTCGCGTACAATGCAGATTGTGGCGTCGTTTTGGAATTCATTCGCAAAGGCGGGCAAGCCTTTATGGTTCAGAGCTTTTAAAATGTTGCTCTCATGGACGAAAGAATAGAGGCTTTTGTCGTAGCACTTGGCCACGAAGAGCTTTTCGCCATCCTTTTGCTTTACCAGAAAAGTTTCCGTTCCGTGGCTTGCCGCCAAGCATTCCAGCTGATCGTATTGCTCTAAAAATTCTGCGGGATAACGCGACGCGTCAAAGGCGCTTTCGATATCGCTAACGGCTGCTTTCACATCGTTCATTTTGTTTTCCTCCTCCGATTAATGGCAGCTTCATATCATGGAGAACATTTTGTGCCTCCATGATTGTAAAGCGGTTATGCAGGCAGTAGAGAATCGCGGCATCCCGCTTCACTCGCGGGTACAGGGTACTCATTCTGGCGTACTTTAGGAGCTTCTGTGCCGTGTCCACATCGGCCACGAAACCGAAGGCCAATTGCAGAACAGTATCCCGCGAAGGCTTTTTTGTCCCTTTGAAAAGCTGATGACCGAAGGAGCGCTCGATATTAGCCCGCTTGATAACCTTTTCCGGCACCTCACCGCGGTCTGCGCACAATCTGGATATGTATTCGCTGAAGGACGGCAATTGCATTTCATCCGTATTTTTTTCCATGAACTTTTTAATATTTGACGTTTTGAAAAGCAGGCGAAACAAGGTACTTGTCCGGACTTGATTGATCTGTTCAATCATGCTGTTCACCTTTTTCCGTATCTTATGCCTCCTTGTAACGCCGCAATGGGTGCTGGAGGTTTTCAAAGATATAAATGTATTATATATGGTTATCCGTATGCTTTCAAGAAAACAAGATAAATAGAAAAGAAATAGAGAATTTGGAATATAAGTATCCCGGAGGTTTTATAAATCGTTTGTCCATGGTGATATTTTCTAAAGTCTCGTTACAGGGTGACAATATCACAGTCCGGTGACAAGCTCAAGAAGGGGGTGTTGACTACGCGGGTAATGTTTGACGCTTACTTCTCTGCACTCCTGAATCAATTAGTGAATTAGAATGAGAAAAGCGTATGCCATACAATTGCAACACTGTATGGTATACGCTTTTCGTAGTATTATAATATCAAATACAAAATTAGCACAGCGGTGTCGACGCAACTTACATATTTAACTTTCCCGTTGTCGGAAAGAGAAAGGCCCGCCAATTATAAAATTAGGAGGAATTTGTCATGACTAAACTTGAACAAAAAGTGGAAGAGATTAAGGATGAACTGATTGCCATTCGCCGCGATTTGCATCGGCATCCCGAGCTAGGATTCGAAGAATACTATACTGCTGACAAAGTAGCAAATTATTTGAAAGATTGCGGTTATGAGGTTACTACCGGTATAGGCGGTACCGGGGTGATTGGTGTTATGTATGGAGCTAATGAAGGCCCTACCTTTGCTCTTCGGGCTTGTTTGGATGCCTTGGAAATTCCTGAACAAACTGGTGTTGACTATGCATCTTAGATACCCGGGCATATGCATGCATGCGGACACGACGGCAATATGACAGTCACTTTGGGTGCTACTAAAATTCTAATGCAATATAAAGATGTGCTAAATGGCAATATTAAAGTTATATTTCAGCCTTCAGAAGAAAATACCGGCGGTGCAGCAAAAATTGTGGCCGCTGGCGGCTTGAAGAATCCAGATGTGGATGTCATTATCACTCCACATATCTGGCACGACATTCCTAAGGGTAAACTAGGTTTACGTCCGGGGCCTGTCATGGCTAGCAGCGATTTGTTCACGCCGAAAGTAGATGGTGTCGCTGGTCATGGAGCATGGCCACACATGGCGTGAGATTCACAATCCAAAATTCTTGTTTCCAGAGGAATGTCTGACTATTGGCGTAAAAGCATTATGCGAAATTGCGCTTCACTACTCTAAGACTGAACATTAATTTGTCTTTGTAAATGTATATGTGCCCCCATGGACGCTTACGTTTTTTGTCCATGGGGGCAAGGCAGAATTTAGGGGAAAACAGAGGTCAGGGCAGTTGCTGCTGGTGGTTCGCGCGGGTGTTTATTAGACTTTGATTGAGGTGCTGTCGAGGATTTTGTGAACAGTATTTAAGAGGATACTGGCAGGACATATAGTGAATTAAGTCAGTTCCTGCAGTTTATCGGTGGCCTTAAGACCGCTGCCGGTAAGGACGGCTACTATGCGGTGACCATTAGGGAGCTCATCACTGGCGATAAGTTTCTTTAGTGCTGCAGCTACGGTGGCAGCAGTAGGTTCTACATACAGACCGCGCTCAGCCAGGTCTCTTATACCGGCTAAGATTTCTTTTTCTTCTACGGTAATGAAGGTTCCACCGCTGGTGCGGACAGCAGCCAAAACTTCTTGCCCGCGAGGTGGTGTCTGGGAAGCAATGCCT
>JAAXZP010000180.1 GCA_012719815.1 Christensenellaceae bacterium | reverse complement strand
TCCGCCCGCCCTTAATGTAAAATGTGAGGTCGGAGGAGTAGAACCAGTGATGGATGGTGAGCTTGTTTTCCTCCGCCCAGGCGTGGGCCTCCTCGAAGGAGGCGCCTCCGTCGCGCACGTCGGCCAGCATATCCATCAGCAGTCCGTAGCCGGACGAGGCGCCCAGCGAATCCACGATTTCAATCTTCCTGTCAGGATACTTTGCGGCAAGCATATCGCGCGCGACGCAGGCCGCATTGTATGCGCCCGATATGCCGGAAGACAGGCTGACATGCAGCACGTCCTGCCCGTTTTGCAGGAAAGGCTCAAAGAAGCCTAAGTATTCATCCACATTCACCTGCGAGGTGGTGGGCTGCACGCCGGTTCGCATGATGTCGTAAAACTCCTTGAACGGCATCGTCTTGCCCAGGTCGTCCGGATACAGCTTCCCGTCCATCGTGTAATGAAAACACACGAATGGTATGTGCCGCTCGGTAAAAAAGCTCTCCGGCATGTCGGCTGTGGAACAGCATGTAATCACATATTTGCTCATTAACAATCTTCCTTTACTGCATACGATTTAATTATGAGAAAAAACAATTTTTTCATACTCACAAAGTATATTAAAACGCCGCCCGCGTCACCCTATGATGAGTTCGGCGGATTCTATAGATTGAAAGGCGCATGGTAGAGAAAAAAAGCCGCGATTCTACGAATCGTAGAGCCCGTGTTTTCGCGATTTGATTTGTGCATATGCCTTGTGTTATACTGCTTACAGATTCATGGAAGGAAAAGCCTATGCCGGAACTTAAGTCTGTTATCGCCAGAAACATCGTGGCGCTGCGCAAATCCGCCAACTGGACACAGGCGGAGCTTGCCTTAAAGCTCAACTATTCGGACAAAGCGATATCCAAGTGGGAGCGCGCGGAGTCCACGCCGGACGTTGACGTGCTGAAGAACATGGCCGACCTGTTTCAGGTGCCGGTGAGCTATTTTTTTGAGGAGCACCCGAAGGACGTCGGCGTACCCGAGCTGCTGGCCGGCAAACAGCAGATGCGAAACCGCATCATCATCGCGCTGGTGTCCATAGCGGGGCTGTTCGCCGTCGCCACCGTGCTGTATGTGCTGTCCGGCCTGCTTCAGGTAACCATATGCGACCCTTCCTGGATGCTCTACATATACGCAATACCGCCGTCGCTGGTGCTGTTGCTGGTGTTTAACTCCGTCTGGGGCCCAAAGAAGCTCAACCTCGCCATCATCACGGCGCTGATATGGACGGTGCTTTTGGCGGTGTTCCTGTCGTTCCACGCGCCCAACAGGTGGATGGTGTTTCTGATCGGCATACCGGCGCAGGTCATCGTGCTGCTGCTGATCCCCGTCAAACCCGTCAGACTGAGCAAGCTCATCCGCCCATTGCACAGACAGCCCGATAACACGACATGACCATGCTGGACGCGCAGCATTCACCATACATCCGACCGGCCAAAGCTGGCCGCGCAAAGCGCCGCAGATGGCTGGGGCTCACCATCGCCTTTCTCATAGTATTGGCGCTTGATTTCTGGGCGTTTTACCCGGGGCCTGTCGTGCGAACATATCCGGTGACCAGCGACAAAATCCCGCAGGGCAGCGTGTGCATCGTGCAGATATCCGACCTGCACAGCCACATCTACGGCAGTGACCAGCAGCCGCTGATCGACCTCATCGCGGCGCAGCAGCCCGACATCATTGCGCTCACAGGCGACATACTGGACGACAGAGAACCGGATACCGGCACGGCATTGCTGCTTAAAGGCATACGGGATATTGCGCCCGTCTATTACGTCTCGGGCAATCACGAATACTGGTCGGGCCGATACGACGACATGCGCGCGCTGCTGGAAAGCTGCGGCGTTACGGTGTTGGACAATAGGTGGGAAGAGCTTTCGGTGAACGGCGTGACACTGCGGCTGTGCGGTGTGGACGACCCGATGATGTTTGAATACACCGATGACCCGCAGTATCTCGCTTTAAGCGGCGGCAGCGAAAACGAGCGGGACAACACGCGGGCGCTGCTTGACAGCCGCTTTTCCGCTCTGGACGACAGCGCTTTTAATGTGCTGCTTGCGCACCGGGCGGAGCTGATTGGCCTGTATCTTGAGTACGGTTTCGACCTGATACTATCAGGGCACACGCACGGCGGTCAGATACGCATACCGCCGTTTATCAACGGCCTGTTCGCCCCAAACCAGGGGTTTTTTCCGCAGTATGGCGGCGGCCGGTACGATTTTGACAGCGGGCAGACGCTGATTATCAGCCGCGGCCTTTCGTTTGCCGCATACGTCCCGCGCGTGTTCAACCCGCCGGAGGTTGTGGTGGTGGATATCCGGGCAAACGTTTGACATACTCACGGCTTGACTATATAGTTATACCAGCAATGTAATGGGGGATTTGCATGGTTATTCTGGGCATCGACCCGGGGCTCGCGCTGATGGGATACGGCGTGGTCCGCTACGAGAACAGCAAGCTGTCGCTGGTGGACTGCGGCACCATCGTGACGGAAGCGGGCATGCCGCTGCCGCGGCGGCTCAATATCATCCACGAGAGCGTGCGCAAGCTGATTCGCCGGCACGATCCGGACTGCATCGCGTGTGAGGAGCTGTTCGCAGGCAAAAACGTGACAACAGTTATCGGCGTGGCGCAGGCGCGCGGCGCGGCGATGGCGGCGGCGTTCGGCACCGGCGCGGCGCTGTTTGAATACACGCCGATGCAGATTAAGCAGGCAGTCGTGGGCTACGGCCATGCGGACAAGAAACAGATACAGGAGATGATACGGCTGCTATTGGGGCTGGACCAGCTGATCCGTCCGGACGACGCGGCGGACGCGGTGGCCTGCGCGATATGCCACGCGCATTCCCGCCGTTTTGCGGAGAATTTTCGTATCAGATAGAGGGGTTTTATGTACGATTACATCAAGGGCGAGGTGGCGTCCGCCGACAAGGACTATGTCGTAATCGACGCGGGCGGAATAGGCTACCGCGTGTATACCTCGGCACAGTCGATGCTCAATATCCGTGTTGGCATGACGGTCAAGCTCTACTGCCACCTGGTGGTGCGGGAGGATTCGCACAAGCTGTACGGCTTTTACACGCCGGAGGAGCGGGAGATGTTCCTGCGGCTCACCGGCGTGTCGGGCATCGGGCCCAAGGTGGCTTTGTCCATACTCTCCGCCATGAAGGTGAGCGACCTCGCGGCGGCTATCATCACGTCGGACGAGCGGGCGTTCTCCAAAGTGCCCGGCGTGGGCAAGAAGACGGCGCAGCGCATCATCATCGACCTGGCGGAAAAGATCGCGACCAAGGAGGTTTTCGACGACGGCGCGGGAGAGCCGCTGCCGGGCGGAGCGGGCGTGGAGGCGGAAGCCATCGCCGCGCTGGTGGCGCTGGGGTACAACCGCGCCGAGGCGGCAAAGGCTGTGGGGTCCGTCAAGAACCTGGGCGATACCACGGAAGACATCATACTGCTGGCGCTCAGGCGCATGGGTGCATAAGGAGGATTGCGGATGGACGACGAAAGGATCATATCTTCCCACGTGAACGAAGCGGATGTCGCCGCGGAGATCTCGCTGCGCCCGAAGACCCTGGACGACTACGTGGGCCAGACCAGGGCCAAGGAAAACCTCAGGGTGTTCATGGCGGCTGCCAAAAGCCGGGGCGAATCGCTGGACCACGTGCTGCTGTACGGCCCGCCGGGGCTTGGCAAAACGACGCTGGCCTATATTATCGCCGCCGAGATGGGCGTGAACATCCGCGTGACTTCCGGGCCTGCCATCGAGCGGCCGGGCGACCTCGCAGCGATACTGACCAACCTCAACAAGGGCGACGTGCTGTTCATCGACGAGATCCACCGCTTAAACAGCAGCGTGGAAGAGGTGTTATACCCCGCGATGGAGGACTACGCGCTGGACATCATCATCGGCAAGGGGCCGTCGGCGCGCACGCTGCGGCTCG
>JAAXZP010000179.1 GCA_012719815.1 Christensenellaceae bacterium | reverse complement strand
TAACGCCGTTGGGACGGTGACCGCCCGCGATGTGGCAGACTTGCCGCTGCGCTTTGACGTGCCGGTGCAGGCGGGCGATACCGCGGCGCAGGCGGCGGAGAGGATACGCGCGGCGCTTCGGGCCAGCGAGGCGCTGACTGGGGTATATGCGGTGGGCGGCTCGGGCAATAAGGTGACGCTGAAGCGGCTTGACAATATGACGAAGGACAGGACGCTCGGCATCGCGGTGGAAAACGGCACCTGCGCGGGGCTGGTGGACGCGCCGGAGTCCGCGGACACGCCGTTCTGGCACAACGCGCTGACGCCGGCGGGAGGCGCGGCGGTGCTTGGCGATAAGCCCGGGGTGTTCTGCGAGTTCGGCGACACGCTGTATTACATACAGGGCGGCGAGATATGGCGGATCGGGCCGGACTATTCCGTCAGCGCGGTCGAGCCGTACGTGCCCACTGTGCTCATCAACGCGCGGCCCGACCTTTCGGACAGCGACGACGGCGAAGCGTACAACCTTATCGGCACCGGATTCACGGTGAAGTACAACGGCGACGGGAGTACGAAGGTTTTCAAGCTGCCGCAGACCGGGCTTGCCCCGAACCCCGTGACGGCGACGGTGGGCATCGCCGTGGAGCCGTATAC
The DNA here is from genome assembly GCA_012719815.1 of Christensenellaceae bacterium. Lineage (GTDB taxonomy): Bacteria > Bacillota > Clostridia > Christensenellales > SZUA-584 > SZUA-584. Next base: position 1,022 of record JAAXZP010000179.1, on the reverse strand, counting down.
GCAGAAGCTGACCGAGGGGGCGGGCATCACGGTGGACAGGCAGGCGGGCACCGTCACGTTCAGCACCGCGCCCATGGCGGGGACCAACAACGTGTGGATTACGGCGCACAAATACGTGCCGGGCGCCAGGGAGAAGATCACCGGCTGCACGGTGGCGATACGCTTCGGCGGGGAGGCGGCGGGCGTGACGGGCGGCACGCGCGTGTTCGTGATGGGCAACCCGGACTACCCGTACCACTACTGGCGCAGCGACCTGGGGCTGCACGTGTCCGCGGGCATGGCGTATTTCCCCGACACTGCGGAAGAGGTGCTGGACCAGAACAGCGACCCCATCACCGCGGCGGCCAAGATGGGCGAGCAGCTCATCGTGTTCAAGGAGAACTCGATATTCGCCATCGGTTACAGCTACGACGGCAGGGACGTGTATTACCCGGTGCGCGAATGCCACAGCGCCATCGGCTGCGACATGCCGGGCAGCGTGCAGCTCATCGACAACCGGCTGGTGTTCGCGCATTCGCGCAGCGGCGTGCACATGCTGGTGAGCACCGACAACGCGCTGGAGAATATCGTGAAGCCCATATCCGCCAACATCAATGCGCTGCTATTGCGCGAGCCGGATTTGAAGAGCGCCTGCTCGTGCGATTTTGAGCGGTATTACTGGCTGAAGGCGGGCCGGCACGTGTACCTGTGGGACTACGACGCCACGCCGTATTACAACTACGCCGACTACGACAAGGCGCAGCGGCGGCTGGCGTGGTACCGCTTCGACGGCATGGACGCCAAAGTGTTCTGCCCGCTGGAGGGGGCGCTGTGCTACGGCGGCGCGGAGGGCATCGTGAGGCTCACAAGAGGGCAGAACGATTTCGGCAAGCCGATAAACGCGTATTTTGTGAGCAAAGCGTTCGACATGGGCAGCCCGGACGAGCTCAAAACGTTCGTGGCGCTGTACCCCAGCTTTTCGGCGGACGGCAACATACGCGTCACGGTGACGGCGGCCAACGAGAGGACGGACGACTTCAAGT
>JAAXZP010000178.1 GCA_012719815.1 Christensenellaceae bacterium | reverse complement strand
CGCCCTCGTGTATCAGCATCAGGTTGCCCCGGGCAATAGCGTCCGCGGGGATTCTCACGTATTCCGCAAATGCGCCGTCGATGTTGATGCCGAAGGCGCGATAATTGTCGCACAGATGGAACTTGCCATCCACACAGCGGTCGCATATACCACAGCCGATGTTGGGCTGCAGGGCGACCTTCATGCCCACCTTGTAGAACGGGACCTTGCAGCCCACTTCCACGATGGTGCCCGCAAACTCATGCCCCAGCGTCAGCGGATGGTCCGCGTCCACGCCGTTTTTGCCGTTGCCCCACATCCGGATATCCGTCCCACAGATCGCGGCGGCCCCGGTCTTCAAAAGCAATTCATCGGGCGCTATTCGCGGCTTCTCCGTCTCCACCAGCCGAATATCGTTGACGCCATACAGCCTTAAACTCTTCATCGCTAATTCCTCCTTTTACAGGCGCACAACTTTGCCCGTCGCGATGGACTCGTTGCCCGCCTCCACAATCCTGACGGCCATCATGCCGTCGTGCCCTGTCACCCTGGGCGGCGTATCGTTCCTGATGCATTCCACAAACGAAATGTCTTCCGCAAGGTACGCGTCAAGGAACAGCGTCATCCAGCTCTTCACAAACGGCGTGCACGTGCCGTGCTCCACCGTGGTGCACCTGACGAAGCTCTCGTCCGTGCGCCCCACGCGCAGCACGCCCTTTGTGCCCACCAGTTCCACCTGCGCGTCGTAACCGTACTGGACGTACGCCTCGCCGTTGATGCTGAAATGGACGCCGTTTTTGAACGTGCCGTTCATCACGACGCTGTCGTAATAGTCCGGGTATTCATCAGCAACCTCTTTGTTACGGAAGTTCCCCGCCACGGCGTACAGCGATTCTATCTCGCTGCCCGCAAACCAGCGCGTGCTGTCGATATCGTGGCTGTTGAGCTCCGCGAGAATGCCGTTGGACTTCTTAAGGTCGTACATCCACGGGCGCGGCTTGCTGGGACCGCGCGTGCAGGAATTGATCATCACCAGGTCGCCGATGGCCCCTTCATCCAGCAGCTTCTTCGCATGCTTGAAGCTCTGGTCGTGACGGCGCATGAACCCGATCTGCAGCTTGACGCCGTTTTTTTCGCATGCGTCGATCATCTCCTGGCATTCCGCCGTGTTCATGGCCATGGGCTTCTCGCAGAACACGTGCTTGCCTGCGTTGGCACTGTCGATAACGATGCTCTTATGCAGGTCGGTGGGCGATACCACCACCACAGCACCCACCGCCGGGTTGAGCAGCGCTTCCCGGTAATCGGTATACCAGGCGGAGATGCCAAGCTTGTCCGCGGCGCTGCGCGCGGCTTCTTCCACCACATCCGCCACAGCCACCATCTTTGCACCCGGCACCCTGTTGCTGAAATTCGCGGCGTGTATCATGCCGGCTCGGCCGCATCCTATCAAACAAATGCCTAAATCCTTCTTCACGGGGTTCTCCTTAAGTTTTTATTCTACGGGCTATTCTACCCACTTTGAAATTATCTTTTCTTAGCTCTAGTATATAT
>JAAXZP010000177.1 GCA_012719815.1 Christensenellaceae bacterium | reverse complement strand
CTATTGTATAATAGACTTCATGTTGTGTCAAAATTCACGAACTGCAATCATTCTAATTTAATTAACTATTCCTCAATACTTCTCTGTTTTTCTCTGAAATACTGGTATTATTGCCGTCATCTTTTCGAAAGGCCTGCTGCAAGAAGTATTTCCCCGTATATATAAATAATAAATAATAATATGTTAAGACTATTTCATAATCCATGTGCGCCTTGACAGCCGCCAAATCGAAAGCGCAAAGAACATCACGCCCGTCACCGCGATAATCAGCGCCATCATCCAAGGCAGTATGGGCGTGTCTCCGAAGTACAGGCTAATGCCGTACAGGTCTGCATAACTCTTCGCGGTTTGCGCGGGCGCGCCTTCAAACACCTGTTGCATAGGTTCGGCGGTGAACACCTGCCGCAGCCACAGAGCGCTGTACGTGAAAGGAATGCACTTGATGGCTGTCACGACAGCGCCGGGCAGTATGCCTACCGGCACGTAGCTGCCCGTCAAAAACCCAATCATCGTGCCCAGTATGGTGCTCAGCGCGCCGAACGCATTCGGGCTTTTCACATAGCTGGTGATGAAGCATACCAGCGACGAGAACGAGAATATCGACAGGCAGAGTATGCCCAGCGTTTCTAGCATCCGCATAGGGCTCAGCAGTTGCCCGCCTGTGATCGCGATATAGGCTTCCGCGACGATGAGCACCACGAGGTTTATGATCAGCGAAATCAGCGCGGCGGATACCATATACCCGGCGACGAGCTGCGAGCGCCGCATAGGCGATACAAAGAAGTCCTTGATTCGGCCGGAATGCACATCGTCCACCATCGTGCCGTAAGCGCCCAGGCTCACCGTGACGGTGCCCACCGCGAGTATTCCCGCAAATATCCACGAATTGACGAGCCATTCCGCGCCCGGTATCGTCCGGCCAACGGATTCTTCAATGCTTTGCACCTGTATTTTGCCCAGGAACAGCGCGTAGAGCATCACGATAATCAGCATTGAAAGCAGGGAAAAGAACACCGACGCCTTATCCCGAAAAAACAGCTTTAAGTTCCTGTGTGTTAAACTGAGCGCCGTATTCATATGCTCCCTCCCTCGCGTATCGCATGCCCCGTGACGGCCATAAACACATCGTCCATATTCCCGCGTACCACTTCGAACTGGAACACGTGCGGCTCAATTTTCTTCAGCAGCGCCAGCGCCTCAATGCTGGAATTTAGCTTGACGACAACCAGCTCGCGGTCGGTCTCAAACCCCACTCCCAGCTCATCCAGCGCCAGCTTCAGAGCCTCCGCGTTATTGGGCTGAATTTTCAGATAATCCCGGCTGTATTTGATGCGCAGCTCTTCAGGCGTGCCTTGCGCGGCTATTCTCCCCTTGTCGATGATGGCCACCATGTCGGCGCCTGCAGCCTCTTCCATGTAGTGCGTCGTCATGAACACAGTCATGCCCATTTTGCGCTGCAGCGCCTTCACCGTGTCCCAGACCCTGAGCCTTGTCTGCGGGTCCAGCCCCGTGGTCGGCTCGTCGAGGAACAGTATCTTAGGCCGGTGCATCAGCCCGCGCGCGATGTCCGTCCGTCTTCTCTGGCCGCCCGAAAGCTTTCCGTAACGCCTGTCCAGTATGTCCGTGATGGACACCGCTTCCGCGACCTCTTGGATGCGCTGCCGAATGGTGCCGGCGGGCATGCCGTACAGGGCCGCGCGCATCTTAAGGTTCTCGCGCACCGTTAAAAGGTTATCCAATACCGATTCCTGGAACACCGTGCCGATACACGCGCGCACCTGCGCTCCCTGCGTGGCCGAATCGTAGCCGGCCACCGTGACCCTGCCGCCGGTGATCTCCGTCGTCGTGCAGATCGCATTGATCGTACTCGACTTGCCCGCGCCGGTGGGGCCGAGAAATGCGAACAGCGTGCCCTCTTCCACATCGAACGAAATGCCGTCCACCGCTGTCACGTCGCCGTATTTCTTGACGAGCCCCTGCACTTCAATGATGGGTTTCTTCAAAATGGCATTACCTACTCTTTATAAAAAATACCATCACGATTATACCATATGGATACACGTTGTATTACTTACAAATATTAAATTTTGGAATTTTGGAATATATTTATAGTCTGCGTCCGGTACAGAATTAAAAAGCGGCAGATCCTGCAGTCTGGTGCTCACCCTACCGCCGTTTTTCCAGCTCCGCGAACACCTGCGCAGGAACGAGACCCCGCTCGCACAGCATCACCAGCAGGTGATACAATAGGTCCGCGGTTTCATATCGTATCTCTTCGGGCGCGGCGTTCTTTGCTGCGATGATCACCTCGGCGGCTTCCTCCCCTACCTTTTTCAGTATCTTGTCGATGCCCTTGTCGAAAAGGTAGTTGGTATAAGAGCCTTCCTTCGGGTTCGCTTTCCTGTCCTGTATGACCGCGAACAGCTCGTCAATAATGCCGTACCCGCCCGAGTAAGCGCCTTCGCCGTATAGTGACTCGGCAAAGCAGGAATAGCGCCCCGTATGGCACGCAGGGCCCGTCTGGGACACCAGCGCGAGCAGGGTATCGCCGTCGCAGTCCAGCTTCAGCTCATAGAGCTTCTGCACATGGCCGGAAGTCTCGCCCTTGCGCCACAGCTTCTGGCGGCTGCGCGAATAGTACGTCATGTCGCCCGTCTCAAGCGTTTTCTCCAGCGCTTCGCGGTTCATGTAAGCCACCATTAAAACGGCGTGGGTCTTCACGTCCTGCACCACCACGGGCACCAGCCCTTTATCGTCAAACCTGACCTGATCGATGTTCATTATTGCCTCCGTTACAACCTCACCGGTATGTTTTCGCTTTTTAGATATTCCTTAACTTCCCGCACCGTCATCTCGCCGTAGTGGAACAGCGACGCCACCAGCACCGCGTCCGCGCCGGCCAATTGGATGACGTCCCTGAAGGGTTCCATCTTCCCCGCGCCGCCCGACGCGATGACCGGAATATTCACGATATCAGTAACGGCTTTGGTGAGAGCGATGTCGTAGCCGTCTTTTGTGCCGTCGGCGTCCATGCTGGTCAGCAGTATCTCGCCCGCGCCGCGCCGTTCGGCCTCGGCCGCCCATTCCAGCGCGTCGCGGCCCGTGTTGACGCGGCCGCCGTTGATGTACACGTCCCCGCCGCTGCCGTCCGGTCGGGCG
>JAAXZP010000176.1 GCA_012719815.1 Christensenellaceae bacterium | reverse complement strand
CGTGATCAGGCCGCGCTTCAATTTATACCTTATCGAAGAACTTCTGAACGGCAATAATCTGCGCCCGGCCTAAACAGGCTGATAGTTTAAAACCGCAACGAAAGGATTGCAGGAAATGCCCTCGCTCAAGACAAACGCGATGCGTCTGCTGGAAGCAGCCGGCATCCGCTATACTGCCCATGGGTACCAGTCGGACGGCGCGATAGACGGCGTGTCCGTCGCGCACAAGATAGGCAAGCCCGTGGAACAGGTGTTCAAGACGCTGGTGGCTCAGGGTTTGAGCCGCGAATACTACGTGTTTGTGATTCCTGTGGCGCTGGAGCTGGATCTGAAAGCTGCGGCAAAGGCGGTCGGCGAGAAGTCGGTGGAGCTGATACGCGTGGCGGACATCAATAAGGTGACGGGATACGTTCGCGGAGGCTGCAGCCCTATTGCCATGAAAAAACATTACCGCACCGTGGTGGACAGCCACTGCGTGCTGCAGGAGACTATCATCGTGAGCGCCGGCAGGATAGGCTGTCAGATCGAAATAACGCCCGACGACCTTATCAGGCTGACCGGCGCAACCATCGAAGACATAGCGCATTAAGTTTATCATAACGCCAACAGAATATGGGGACGGGGAGCAGGATGACGCAGAGCGACAAAATGCAGGCGGCGCTAGTGGAGCGTGTGGTCCCGAAACTGATGGAACAGGGCTTTGCCGGTGAATACCCGCACTTCCGCCGGGTATTTAGCGACAGGATTGAGCTGCTGGGCTTTGTGCAGCACCAGTACGGCGTGGCTTTCAACGTCGAGGTTTCGGTCATATTCCCGCAGCGACCCAAAGAGCAGTCCAACCACAGCCTGCAGGGTTTGGAGCCGCCGGAGAAGGCGACGGTGTTTTCTACCCGCAAGCGGTTCCGGCTGAAAGGCATGTTCGACGGCTGGTTCTATTATACCGACGTCTACAAATCGACTCGGGTGCTTGCGAACAAACAGACATATGAAACATTTGAAGCGGTGGGCGAGCAGAGGAAACGCGGCTTTATTCCCGGCCCGAACCAGGTGCTGGTGCAGCAGGCGGACGACGCCCTGTATGCGAACATCGCGAATGAGGTGAACAGGCAGATGGAAGACGCGTACGCCTGGCTGAAGCAGCACAACACCCCGGCCCGGCTCAGAAAGGCCAAATAGCTGCGTATTTATCAGTGACACATCGGTAGCAGCGTGAAGCCAAAGAGAAGTTTGCATAGTAGACATAGCCGCGAAAGCCGTATCAGCTGTTTTTGGCTTGGGTGCGGCTTTGCGGCTTGTTTTTGCGCTGCGGCACGGCTGAGGGCGCTTTCTGCGCGTCAAAAAGGCGGATTTTGCCGTATTCCCCGTCGTAGCCCGGCTGGATATCCACCTGGCCGCTGCGCAGCCGGCGGATGCCCTCGGCGATGCGCGCGCCTGCGTGGCGGGCGATGTCCTCAAGCGGCGCTTCACGCAGTATATATAGCTCAGGGCCCAGCCCCCGCAGCATGGCGTCGTACTGCGCGCCTGATTTTTTGCTGGCTGGGGCCACGCCGAGCGAGGCGGCGATTACCTCGCGCAGCGCGATGAGGCTTTCAAAGTATTGCACATGGGGCGGCTCCGCATCCTCCGCGCGGTCCGCCAGCGCTTCCACCCGGTGCAGCACGCCCACGGTGATGCGCCCGCCGCATACGGGGCAGACGCCGCCGGCAGCCATGGCTGCGGACGGCTTCATGCGCACGCCGCAGCTGCGGTGTCCGTCGTAGTGGTATTTGCCTTCCTCGGGGAAGAATTCCAGCGTGCCGCAAAATGCGCCGGGGTCCCGGCCGTCCAGCGCCCGCGCGATATGCGGGTATGAGAGCTCGGTATTAAACAGGTTGGCTTCGCGCGCGAGGTTGGCGGGGGAGTGCGCGTCGGAATTGGAAACCAGTGTGTAGCCGTCCAGCGCGGACAGCCGGGCGTTCATGGCCGGGTTGGAAGAAAGGCCCGTCTCCAGCGCGTGAATGTGAGACGTCAGGTCGCCAAAGCACGCCTGGATGTCGTCGAAGCCGGAATACGCGCCGAACAGCGAGAAATGCGGCGTCCAGATGTGCGCCGGGATGAACACCGCGTCGGGAGCGGTTTCCAGCGTGATTTCCAGAAGATCGCGGCTGGCAAGGCCTATGATGGGCCGCCCGTCGGAATGAAGGTTGCCGCCGAGGGCCTCAAGCCGACGCGACAGCTTGTCCGCTGCTTCCAGGCTGGGCAGCAGAATCAGGTTGTGCACCTTGCGCACCCGGCCGTCCTGCTTATAGATAGAGCTGATTTCGCCTGAGACGATGAAGCGGGAGGCTGGCTGGCTGCCTTCGGTTTCATCCCTTATCCGCAGGTCTTCCCGCAGCGTGTACAGCCCTTCTTCGGCGGGAGTCAGCTTTTCCAAGCGCTCCGCGAGCCAGGCCGGATGGGTGAAATCACCGGTGCCGATAAGCAAAAGCCCTTTGCGCCGCGCCCAAAAATCCAGCATTTCGGGCACGCAGTCCCGGCTGGTGGCGAGGGAATATTTGGAATGGATGTGTAAATCGGCGATAAACATATCGACACCTGCGTTCTTTTGCATTATCATATCACAGCGTTTGCAGTGGTAAAAGCATGGCCTTCATATGGGCTTCAGGCGCTTGGGATTGTTGACGGGACAGAATGCTGGCGTTATAATGTTGCTTTGCGAAATTAGTTTGACATCGTACAATTTCGGCGGGGCCGGAGACAGGAAGTTTTGCTTTATGGGCAGGATATGGATTGGGTCTGAGCTGTGGTCGCTGGGCAACATGATACGCCGGTATTTCGATTTCGCGACGCACCGGAAAGAGATCGAAGCGATCACCGGCAACAACGGGCGGATCATCCGTTTTCTTGCGGACAATGCGGGCCGGGACGTTTACCAGAAGCACCTGGAGGAGGAGTTCGGCATCACCCGCTCCACGGCGTCCAAGGT
>JAAXZP010000175.1 GCA_012719815.1 Christensenellaceae bacterium | reverse complement strand
CGGGATGCGGTTGTTGTCGTCGATAGGGATAATCGGGACGCCCTGAGCTCGGTACTTTTCGGTGAGCGCCCGCCCAAGTGCGTATGCTTCACACCCGCGCTCCACATAGACACGCGTGGGAATAAACTTTACCATATTAGCCTCGCCGCCTTATTGTTGTCGTATCTATCATGGCTTAAAAAGGCCGGCGTTTAGTCAACAAAGAGAAAATTGCCATGCCATTGCGTGGAAAAATACCGCGAATAAGCAAAAAAGCGATATTCGGATTCGGGAAAACTTTGCAAGACAGTTAGTTTGAGGGAAACAGTAAGCCCTGGTCAATTTTATGACCAAGGCTTTGGAGTGCAGCGCAGATTCACGCAACGTGGAGCGGGTGATGGGAGTCGAACCCACGCAACCAGCTTGGAAGGCTGGGGCTCTACCGTTGAGCTACACCCGCATAAAGCCCCCGGGAACACCGAGGGCTTATAGAATGGAGCGGAAGACGGGATTCGAACCCGCGACTTCGACCTTGGCAAGGTCGCACTCTACCACTGAGTCACTCCCGCTCGTATGCGTGGTGCGGGCGAAGAGACTTGAACTCCCACGCCACAAGGGCACCAGATCCTAAGTCTGGCGCGTCTGCCATTCCGCCACGCCCGCCGGTTGCATTGCCACATGCGGCGTCCCGCTTTGACACTTTGGTATTTTAGCATCTCGATGCTTTTTCGTCAATATCGAAAATGCTCGTATAGTGTCACCATTCTCCGCCTGTTTTTCCGGCGCTGACGCTGCCTTTATTATCAAATCCCTGATCAATTATATGCCGCTGGCTGCTGTGTTGTTTGCCACGGCCGCATGTCAAAGCCGACCAGATATAAAACAGAAAGGCCGCTTGCGCAGCGACCCTAACTTTATTCCGTAGCGTCCCTGCCGCAGCACTTCTTGTACTTTTTGCCGCTGCCGCACGGGCACGGCTCGTTGCGGCCGATCTTGTTGGAAACCGCCTGGCGCTCCGACTGCCATTTGGCGTGTATCTCCCGGCGCTTTATGGGCGATAATATATTATCCCATTCGGGCAGCGTATAGAGCCATTTTGCTTTGGCGTCCAGCATGTTGTAGTACAGCTTCTCGAAGTCTACCTTCAGCGATACGTCGCTGTCTTCGGCAAGCGATTCCAGGTCAACTTCTTTCACCAGGCTGGTGTTGATGCCGTCCATGAAGCCGGCAAACACCACCGGGCTCATGCCGAACTCCTCGGCGAGTGAAGAGAGCTTGCCCTCATAGAAGTTTTCCCTGCGCTGAAGTATCTTCTTGTACGCCTGCGTCTCGATGTCCAGATATTCGGTCCAGAACGCCTGATGCTCCGCCGGAGTCATCTGGGCGTCCGCCATCCCTCTCCATTGGCTGTATAAACTCATTTGTCCTCCCCCAGCATGCCTTCCAGCGTGGCCTTGATTGCTCTGATGAAGTCTTCGGTATTCACCTTCTGCTTGTTCGGCAGTTCGCTGAGCGCATACAGGTCGCCCGTCATCACGCCGCTCTCAATGGTGGCGATGGCCGCCTTTTCCAGCTTGTCCGCAAATTCGACAAGCGCGTCGTTGCCATCCAGCTCGCCGCGCTTGCGCAGTGCGCCCGTCCAGGCAAACAGCGTCGCCATGCAGTTGGTGGACGTCTCCTTGCCTTCCAGGTGCCGGTAATAGTGCTTCGTCACCGTGCCATGCGCCGCCTCGTATTCATACAGGCCGTCCGGCGATACCAGCACAGAAGTCATCATCGCGAGGCTTCCGTATGCCGTCGCCACCATGTCGGACATCACATCGCCGTCGTAGTTCATGCATGCCCACACGAAGCCGCCGTTGCTGCGGATCACGCGCGCCACAGCATCGTCGATTAGCGTATAGAAATACTGGATGCCCGCCTGCTCGAACTTGCTCTTATAGACATTCTCATACAGCTCGGCGAATATATCCTTGAAGCGGTGATGATACTGCTTGGATATCGTGTCCTTGGTAGCAAACCACAGGTCGCGCTTGACGTCCAGCGCATAGTTAAAGCAGCTCTTCGCAAAGCTCTCAATGGACTTCGTGGTGTTGAACATGCCGCGCACCACGCCGCCTGCCGCATCAAAATCCGCGATCTTGCGCCGCTCCACGCTGCCGTCCTTGCGGGTGACCACGAGTTCCGCCATACCCTCACCGTCCACCACGCACTCCTGCGCGTTGTAGATGTCGCCGAAAGCGTGACGCGCGATGATGATGGGCTGGGTCCACGTCCTGACGGAAGGCGTTATGCCCTTGACGAGTATGGGCGCCCGGAACACCGTACCGTCCAGCATCTCGCGGATGGTGCCGGTGGGGCTCTTCCACATCTTTTTTAAGTCGTACTCCTCGACGCGCTGGGCATTGGGCGTGATGGTGGCGCACTTGACGCCCACGCCGTATTTTTTGATGGCTTCCGCGGCCTCAATGGTCACGCGGTCTTCCGTCGCGTCGCGCTCCACCAGCCCCAAGTCGTAGTATTCGGTATTGAGGTCAATATACGGCTCCAGCAGATAATCCTTGATCATTTTCCAGATGATCCGGGTCATCTCGTCGCCGTCGATCTCGACCAGCGGGACCGGCATCTTCACCTTTGTCATGAGGTCTCTCCTTTATAGCAAATATAGCAAAAATGTTTTTCCAGTTTCACACGCGTCACATTCTAACCGAAACCAGGGCAAAAAACAAGACGCAATTAACTCTAACCCGCTATTTGACGGCCTTGCGGTCGAAATAGGGGCTCTTTGGACCGGCGGAAAGCGGCAGTCCGAACACCACGGCCACGTCGTCGCCCAACAGCTTCATCTCCTTCGCAGCCGCGCCCACCGAATACATCACGCGGCTGTCAAGCCGCATATCGGCAGCGCGCGCCGCCGCACTGCCCATCGCGATGCCAAGGTCATGGAGGTTGTACGCGCACGGCACAGCGGGGTACTCGCTTTTCTTATCGCACGTCTCGAAACCGCACAGTCCGCAGTTGAGGCCGAGCACCTTGATTTTGGTGCCGATCAGCAGCAGCGCCTGAGACGCCATCAGGTTGTGCGCGTCGCGGACAAAGAAATCGGCTGCTCGCCCTTCCTCATGCATGCGCATCATCGTCTGCGCGACGGCGGGCAGTTCCTCGGCGTCCAGCACCGCGATTACGAGATTGTCCATGCCGCGCGCCTTGGGCGCGGTGCGCGCTGCGTTCGCGATATGCCGTGCCGCTTCTACCACTGTTTTTTTCACGTCTTCGTTCTGATAATAAATCGCCATTGTGATTATCCCTCCTTCCAAAAGCTATAGCTTTGGTCCGCGTAATAAAACCGCCGGGACTATGCCCGGCGGTCATATCGTTATATTACGTCACGCCGCCAAGCCCGATTGACGGTATCCAAAGAAGGTTACTCCTCTTCGGCGTCCTTCTTGGCCTGAGCGATCACCTTTTCGGCGATGTTGTGCGGCACCTCTTCGTAACGCTCGAAGAACATCTTGAACGAGCCGCGCGCCTGCGTCATGGAGCGCAGGTCCGTCGCGTATTTGAATATTTCAGCCAGCGGCACCTCGGCCACGACCTGCTGCATGCCGCCCATCGGGTTCATGCCGAGGATCCGGCCGCGGCGGCGGTTGATGTCGCCGATGACATCGCCCATGTATTCGTCGGGGATGGTAACCTCCAGGCGGTAGATGGGCTCCAGCAGCACCGGGTCGGCCTGAGAGCAGCCCTGCTTATACGCGAGGTTCGCCGCAATCTTGAACGCCATTTCCGACGAGTCAACCGGATGGGAGGAACCGTCATACAGCGTAGCGCGAATTTTCACCATCGGATATCCGGCCAGCACACCCTTGGTGATGCTTTCGCGCAGGCCTTTTTCCACAGCGGGTATGTACTGCCGCGGCACCGCGCCGCCCACCACTTTGTCGACAAACTCGAAATCCGCATCGGAATCGTAAATGGGTTCAAACTCGATATGCACATCGCCGAACTGGCCATGGCCGCCCGACTGTTTCTTATGACGCCCGTGCGCCTGCACTTTCTTGCGGATGGTCTCGCGGTACGGTATCTGCGGATCGCTGAGCACCGCTTCCACGCCAAACTTGTTCTGCAGCTTTTTGCAGATAACCTCGAGATGAAGCTCGCCGAGGCCGCTCACCAGAGTATCGGAAGTCTCCGCAGATTTCTCGATGCGGAAGGACGGGTCTTCCTCCGCCAGGCGGTTCAGACCGGCGAACACTTTTTCCTCTTCGCCCTGCTTCTTGGCCTTTACCGCCAAAGAGATGCACGGCTCGGGGAACTCGATATCCGGGAACACGACAGGCTTGTTCTCGTCGCAGAGCGTGTTGCCCGTCACGGTATGCTGCAGCTTGGCCAGAGCACCGATATCGCCCGCAGCCAGCTTATCCACAGAAATCTGCTTCTTGCCGGACATGACGTAAATCTGCCCGAATTTCTCCGACTTGCCTGCGTTGCCGTTTTTGATCGCCTGACCGACGGTCAGCTCGCCGCCCAGTATCTTGAATATCGACAGCGTACCCATAAACGGGTCCGTAACCGTCTTGTAAACCTGCGCCGCAAACGGCTGCTTGCTGTCCGCCGTGTAGACTACTTCTTCACCTTTGGGCGTTTTGCCTTTAATGCGGATCTTCTTGTCAGGCGACGGCAGGAACTCGACAATGTTATCCAGCAGCAGCGAAATGCCCAGCGTCGGGGCCGCCGCTCCCAAAAACACCGGTACCACGTCGCCTTCGGCAATGCCCACCTTAAGGCCTTGCAATATATCCTCTTTGGTGAGCTCCTCGCCCTCGAAGAACTTCTCCATCAGCGCTTCATCGTTTTCCGCCGCATTTTCGATGATGGCTTCGCGGATCTCCTCCGCCTTTGCCTTCACATCCTCCGGCGCGTCGATTTCTTTCACCTTCTTGCCGTCGAAGCCATAGCCTTTCATCTCGATGACGTCGAATATGCCCTTGAAGTTAAGCCCCTGGCCGATGGGCAGCTGAAGAACGGTTATTTTGGTACCGTATTTCTCTTTAAGGGAGTCAACCACTTTATCGAAGTCCACGTGTTCCTTATCCATCTGGTTGACAAAGAACGCCTTGGAAATACCCGCCTTGGTACTGGCGTCCCATGCCTTTTCCGCGCCCACGGTAAGGCCGGTGAGGCCGCCCACCACGATGATCGCGCTGTCGGCCAGATAATAGCCGGAGGTGGCATCGCCTATGAAGTCGAAGTACCCCGGCGTGTCGACGATGTTGATTTTGGTGTTTTTCCATTCCACAGGAGCGACCGCGGAACTGATCGATATATGCCTTTTCGTTTCCTCAGGGTCAAAATCCATGACAGTATTGCCGTCTTCGGTTTTACCCTGCCTGTCGATCACCCCGCTGACAAAAAGCATAGCTTCGGCCAAGGTCGTTTTACCTTCTCCGCCATGGCCCACGAGCGTAATGTTTCTTATGTCGCTTGTGCTGTAAAATTTCATACGTTTCCTCCAACATATTCACAACCAGTTAACTTCGAACTGATCTTTATAATGACTAAAAAACATTCTAACAGAAAGAGAATTAAAAATAAATAAGATTTTTCGTTTTACTATGGAAAAT
>JAAXZP010000174.1 GCA_012719815.1 Christensenellaceae bacterium | reverse complement strand
CCCCGTATATGCGCGGGGGAGATGTGGAGCAGGTCCAGACGGCGCTGAAAAACGCAGGATTTGACCCGGGCCCCATCGACGGCATCTATGGGCCGTACACCGAAAGGGCGGTCAGGGAATTTCAGAAGAAGAAGGGCCTCAAGGTGGACGGCATTGTCGGCCCGGAAACGGCGAAAGCCCTGCTGGGCAGCTGGGTGGACGACGGCGAGCCGATCATGGACCCGCCGATGGATTCGTTCGAACTGGGCAGGCTGCTGAAAATCACATCGCCTTACATGAGGGGCGAGGATGTCACCGACGTGCAATACGCGCTGGCGTACCACAACTTCTCTCCCGGCACCATCGACGGCATATACGGCCCGAAAACCGAAAGCGCCGTGAAAGGGTTCCAGCGGAAAAAGAAAATAGAGGTGGACGGCATTGTGGGGCCGGAGACAGCCAACGCGCTGGGAGGCACCTGGACGGGCGACTGAGAATGGCCCGGCGTCGCTGTGAACATAAGCAAAGCTGCCGCGATGATACGGCAGCTTTGCTTGTCAAAAATCTGCGTTTCGCCGGATTACCGATTTTATGCAGTTCCGCCTGCATAGAAGCCGAAAGATGCGGGTTGCGCAGAATGGAGGCTCCCGAAAATAAACAGAGCTTTTGGAGGCAATCAGAGCCTGTACAGCCCGCGAAATGGGTGAGCTGCCTGCTGCGGCAGCTTTTTTGGCTGATTATATCTCTGTGGGGTCGTCGATGTGAAGGTGCACTTTCCAGCTGTCCGGATCGAACCCGTCGGTGATCATGTCGATGGACATTTTGACGTAGCGGGCCCTGGCGGTGACGGCGACTTCGCCATCGGGCGTATAGATTTCGCCCTCCGTCTCAAACAGCAGCCGCTGGTTGCGGATAATGCGGCCGACGGCCTTGAGCTGGACACCGTAAGGCACCGGTTTTTTGTACGTCAGCGACAGATCCACCGTGACGCCCCATACGTCCGGATTGCCGATCTGCACGGCGCGGCCCATCGTTTCGTCGAGTATGCACGCAGAAATGCCGCCATGGACGCGGCCGGGGTAGCTCTGGTGCAGCGGATGGGGCGTAAACAGCGCGACCACCTCGCCGTCCTCCGTTTCATAAAAAGAGGCTTTGAGGCCCTTATCGTTTTCCAGACCGCATACAAAGCACTCGGTCGAGTTCGGCTGTTTGTTGACTATCCTTTTCATGGCGGCTCCTCTTTGGGGTTAATATATTTATTATAGCATAAACGGCATTAATGGGACAGTTCGCTCGATCAGCATGCTTCATTCTTTCACTGACATGCTCATAAAAACTCTGTATCGAATGCGGTGACACAGCTATTTTCCTGTGATATGATAGGCAGCGATGGCGGAGAGAGGATAAGCATGGAAAAGACGAGCCGATTTCAGAAAAAGAGCGTGATGATACTGACAGCGATGCTGTGCTGCCTGCTTTGGGGCAGCGCGTTTCCTGCCATAAAGCTGACATACGCCGAGCTGGGCAGTCTGGATGCCTGGCAGATGCTGCTGCTGGCCGGCTTGCGGTTTATGCTGGCTGGCGCGATGGTGCTCGCGTTCGGCCGGCTGCGCCTGAAGATAAGGGTTTTGCCGCCCCGGCGCGAATGGCCGCTGCTGCTGACGGTGGCGGGGCTGCAGACGTTCCTGTCGTACGTGGGCTATTATATCGGCATGTCGCACGTCACCGGCGTCAAGGGCTCCATCATAAACTCCCTGTCCGTATTTTTGGTGGCGGTGTTTGCGCATTTCATGACGGGGTCGCGCAGCGACGCGGACAGGCTGAGCTGGCGCAAGGTCATAGGGCTGCTGTGCGGTTTTGCGGGCGTGGTCGTGGTCAATATCACGCTGCTGTCGGGGGAAGTGTTCTCCTTCACGCTGGAAGGAGAGGGGCTTATCGTGCTGCAATGTATACCGAGCGCGCTGGCCATCGTGCTGGTTCGCAAATACGGAGGGGAAGTGAACTCTGTCCGTCTGGCCGGCGGGCAGCTGGCCGTGGGCGGCTTATTGCTGACCGCAACGGGGTATTTAGGCAATCCGCGAGGGCTAAACTTTACCGTACCGGCGTTGTTTCTGCTCGTCTATATGGCGGCGCTGTCGGCAGTGGCGTTTACGCTGTGGTTCGTGATGCTGAAATATCAAAAGGCGTCTGTATTGGAGCAGTACAGATT
>JAAXZP010000173.1 GCA_012719815.1 Christensenellaceae bacterium | reverse complement strand
GAAGCACGACTATACGGTGCTGGTGATGGACGTGGACAAGCTGAAGAAGCTGAACGCCGAGCGCGGGCGCGATTTCGGCGACGGCGTGCTTCGGGATATCGCGGCGTGCATCCGCAGCAATATCCGCTCCACCGATTTTGCTTTCCGCTCGGGCGACGACGAATTCCTGATCGTGCTGACGGACGCTGACCCGGACCGCGCCGACGCCGTTATCGAACGGCTGGATAAGGCCGTGCAGGAAGTGCTGGACGCGTCCCCTGCCACCGTGAGCCGCTGCAGCGTGCGGCGCTCCGAATGCGGCGGGCCGGCGCAGGTCGTCCAACTGGCCGACGTGCGGCTGGCGCAGAGCAAGCGCGAGAAGAAAAAAAGCGTGAGGGGCATCTGATGAACGCTGCGCCGATATTTGTCGAGAGCGGCCTGCCGATGGCAGGTCGTCATTTTGACCCCGGTCGATCCAAGCGCGCCGAGCTGTGAAATATCTCCCGGTTTCTACAGAATTCTGAATTTCAGGCGTGAAAATATCCGACATATGGTGACCGATTGGCTCTGCGGATTCACCATATTATTTTTTTTGTGCCGCGCAGTTCTACAATATATCGACTGGCAGTAACTATATAATATGCCCATCATAATATGCCCGTCACAGGGATAGAGGTCTGTTGGCTTGCACAAGGTTTACGCTGAACTGTTATTCCTGGATAATTTCGCCGTCAACCTGCTGGTCATACTTCTGGCTGCACAGCTGACCGGGGTGAGACGGCGATGGGGCAGGTATATGCTGGCGGCAGGGATGGGCGGCGTTTACGCGAGCGTGGCCTTTGGCGTGCCGCTCGCAGCGGTGCTGCCCATACGGGCGGCGGTGGGCGTGATGATGGGGCTGACCGCGTTCTGGGCGCGCGGCGAGCGGGGCGCGTGGCGCGGCGTTTGCGCGTTCTGGGCGGCGTCGTTTGTATTGGCCGGTGCGGTATATGCCATCACGGCAGCATATGGGAACACGACGGCAGCGGGCGGCGTGATGATCGTCCGCCCACCCGCCCGGGCCATAATATTGGGCCTGCTGACCGGCGCGGCGGCGGTCATGCTGCTGGCGCGCATACGGCGGCGCGTCGCCCGACAGGCGGCGCACACCGCGGATGTCCGGCTTTACATGGCAGGTCGCGAAGCCCGGACAAAGGCGTTTGTGGACACGGGAAATCTTGTGCGGGAGCCCTTTACGGGGCGTAACGTCATTTTTTTGAGCAAAACGGCTGCCGGGGCGCTGCTGGAGCCGGAAATGCTGGCATTGCTGATGGGGAAGGGGACGAAGGAAACGGACCGTCTGCGCTTTATTCCCTGCGACACGGCGTCGGGCGGGGCCGTGATAACCGGCATCGAGATCGACGGCGTGGCAGCGGGGGACGCTGACAATAAGATCCGCGCAGTGGTGTGCCTGGCGAACCGGCCTCTGCCGGAAGGCTGCGTCGCCATTGTCGGCAGCGCGTTGATGGAGGAGTTGGGGAAAGGAGCACGGTATGAAGACGGCTAAGTGGGTGCGAAAACTGGTGGCGTGGGTGCTGCTGCGGCTGAGGCTGACACGGTGGGCGGCGTATATCGGCGGCAGCGAGGCATTGCCGCCGCCGCTCTCCCGTGAGGAGGAGAATGCGCTGCTGAACCGGCTGAGCAAGGGCGACAAGTCGGTGCGACGCACGCTGATAGAGCGCAACCTGCGCCTCGTCGTGTACATCGCGCGCAAGTTCGAAAACACCGGTGTCGGCATAGAGGACCTTGTCTCTATCGGCGCTATCGGGCTCATCAAGGCTGTCAACACATTCGACGTGGACAAAAATATCAAACTGGCCACGTACGCCTCGCGCTGCATCGAAAACGAGATATTAATGTACCTGCGCCGCAATTCGCGGCTGCGCTTTGAGGTATCGTTCGACGAACCGCTCAACGTCGACTGGGACGGCAACGAGCTGCTGCTCTCCGACATTTTGGGCACGGAGCCGGACGTGGTGTACACCGAGATCGAGGACGGCGTGGAGAAGGATCTGATGCACGCGTGCATTTCCCGGCTGTGCGAGCGGGAGAAGACCATCATGGAGATGCGCTTCGGGCTTAACGGCCAGAAAGAACGCACGCAGAAGCAGGTGGCAGACTGCCTGGGGATTTCGCAGTCGTATATATCGCGCTTGGAAAAGCGCATCATTAAGCAGCTGAGAAGCGAGATCAGCAAAATCGTCTGACAGCGCTTGAGACGCCGGCTGCGGAAGAGTATACTGTGGGTAGAAATTCCAAAGCCGGAGGATGACCATGGAGAACAAGACGTTCTGGGACGTTGTGAAAGCGCGGCGCAGCATATACGCGCTGAACGATACGCCCGTTGTGCCCGAGGCGCGCATCGAGGAGATAGCGGCGGAGACGCTGCGGTACCTGCCTTCGCCGTACAATTCGCAGAGCACGCGGCTGCAGCTATTGTTTGGCGAGGCCCACAAAGCGCTGTGGTCGCTGACGCTGGATATTCTGCGCGAAAAAACCCCGCCCAGGCAGTTTCCCGCCACGGAGGAGAAGATACGCACCTGTTTTATGTCGGGCTACGGCACGGTGCTGTTCTATGTGGACAAGGAGGCCGTGGACGCGCTGACGGCGCAGTACCCGCTGTACGCGGAGAAGTTTGCGCTGTGGTCCCAACATTCCTGCGCGATGCACCAGTTCGTGATGTGGGCAGCGCTGGAAGCCGAGGGCCTGGGCGCGTCGCTGCAGCATTACAACCCGCTGATCGACGACGCGGTGAAACGGCGCTGGAACGTGCCCGAGAGCTGGCAGCTGGTGGCGCAGATGCCGTTCGGCAGGCCAATCGCCGCGCCGGGAGACAAAGACGTGCTGCCCATTGAGCAGCGCCTGATGGTGCGCCGCGATGCGGGAAAAGCCGAATGAGAGCGATAAAATGGCTGATCGGCGTGTTTGCCGCGCTGCTGTTGTTTTGGGTGGCGCTCGGCTTGCTGCTTCGGCTGATGGCCGCGCTGGTCATCGCGGTGGCTGTGCTGCTGACGGCCGGCGTGATAGCAGCGGCTGTTTACGCCATGATCAGAATGCATAGATAGGTATTCATTAAACCTGAGCAGCAGCGACATGCCGGACAGGCATGACGAAAACGGGCGGAAATAATCCGCCCGTATTGTTATGCTGAATATTTCGGGAATCGCCGTGAATGCTTGCCTGCCTGTCACAAATGGGCCGACAGCGCGGGGTCGTCGAAATTAGCCGGGTCGATCCTGCGGGTTTTGGATTCGATCTCCTTCACCATCTGCGTGATGCGACTGTTCACCGGCGAATCCACGCCCAGCTCCGCGCCCTTGCGGGCGATGAAGCCGTTGAAATAGTCCACTTCGGTGGGCTTGCCGCGCTCCAGCGCCTGCAGCGTGGACGATTTGAAACGGCGGTATTTGAGCCCAATCAGGCGGATCATCAGGTGGCGCTTAAAATCGGCCAATGCGCCCGCCCTGCTCATCAGGCCGTAATAATCCAGCCGGCCGCCGTACGGGGGAACGCGGATGTTCATCGCATCGGCCACAGCCAGCGCCTCGCGGATGATGGCGATGAATATGCGGCGGGCGTTCCGAATCCTAAGTATCTGCCCCAGACACAGCCCGCTTAAAACGCCCGTCGACGTGATGCACGCATTGATGATCATCTTGGAATAGAGGTCGGCGACGATGTTGCCTGAAATGCGCGTCGGGACCATGTGATCCAACAT
>JAAXZP010000172.1 GCA_012719815.1 Christensenellaceae bacterium | reverse complement strand
GGCTGGAGGCGTTCGACATGGACAAAGTGGCGCAGTCCGTTCATCTCAGCCGCTACCACCTCGCGCGCCTGTTCAAAAAGCAGACCGGCATGACGCCGTACGGCTACTATCAAGACATAAAGATCCAAAAAATCAGAGAGGCGCTGCGGGACACCAGCGTCTCCGTCGCCCAGGCTTTCGCATCCTGCGGCGTGGCGTACACCGGCAACTACGCCCGCCTGTTCCGCGAGAAAACCGGCATGACGCCCACCCAGTACCGAAAAAACTTTTGAATAGCCCGCCCCGGCGGCCCCCGCGCGGCGGTTTTTTTCATGTGCGCATTATTTGTACTAAAGTCAGCTTCCGGCGGATATACCGCCAGCCGGTTTTCCGGTAACGTTGAAGGATAGCGTACCCATACTGCCCGAAGCGGCGCTGCCTTAACGCCCCGCCGCCCGCAGGCAAACCGGCTTATCACCCATCGTCGAAAGGAGAACGGATATGAAAAAAACGGCATGTTTGACAGTATTGCTGATACTGGCGCTGGCGCTCGCCGGCTGCGGCGCGGCGCTTAAGGACGCGGCCCGGCTTGAGGTATACGACATGGCGGGCGGCGACGAGGTTCCCAGCATCACATCGGTGGTGGGCGAACGCGAAGTGACGGGCGTGAAATCCTCCGTCAAAAGCGGCGTGACGACCAAGGAATTCACGTACGTCAGCGACACGGTTTACGACGACCTGCTGGCGTATATCACGACGCTCATGGACGAAGGCTGGCTGGTGACGCAGGATATTGACTTAGGTGTGGTGCCCGGCTCGGGCGAGCTGGCGACCCACTCAGGCGAGGAAGGCCAGGTGGTACTGGTGGACTTTACCTACGACGACGCCGGATACGTTATCAAAATCACCAAAGGAAAAGGAACGCTCGAATAGCCGTGCGGTTCACGGGTTGCGATGAAGACAGCAATATTGATCATCTCATATTTTCCTATAAGCTATTGACAAAAATGATTAAGCAGGTTACGATACTAACGAACGTTAGATATGGGGCTGTGCTTATGACAGATAAAGATTTGCGTGCACGAATAAAAGAAGTTGCGGTTGATCATTTTAACAGACAGGGTTTTCACGGAACAACCATACGCAATATTGCCAATGACGTAAACTGCTCGCTTCCCATGATCTATTATTATTATAAGAACAAAAAAGAGCTGTTTGATGAAATTATCAAGAATGACTATTTCAAGCTTTTAGAAAAGCAGGCCCTGCACTTGAAAAATGAAAACATAATAGATTTTTATACAAGCTTCATTTACAGACTAAACGCCTTAAGCTACTACGACAGGCAGGTTTATAGGCTTGGAATAAAGGTTTATCTCTCATTTGACGGGGACCAGGAACTGATAAGCCATATGGATCAGTGGGAAAAAGGTATCTTCCCAAGGCACCTTCAAATTCTGAAACGCCATATAAAAGATTCCGACAACGAAACCGCAATAACAAAAACTCTAATACATCTTATGGAAACCATGATTATAAATATTGTAGTGAAAAATCGCTATATGTCGGAGGAGGAAATCCGGGAGGAAATCTCGATTGTCCTAAAGGACTGTGTCAAATAGCTGGATGATAATATTAATCGGCATGCAATACTGCCGTATATATTTCCCAATAAACTAACGAACGTTATATAAGGAGATGCGAAGATGGAAATCGAAAAGCGACTTACTATATTGCAAAACACATATGCAGCTTCGGTTGCAGAAGCTGTAAACACCCATGAGAAGTTGAAGGTGCTAGAAACGGTTGTTGAAAAGAAAAAGGAAAGGCATGCGCAGACGGCACTCTATTTGAATTCGCATTTAGGCATTCAAAGCGTCGAAGACGTCTTTTACACGCTTTCTGAAATCTACGGCTGTGCAAACTGGTCGGTTGCGAAAACCGAGGATGGATATGTCGCGACGGCGACGTCATGTAAACTTTGCGCGCTGTCAAAGAAGTTTGGCGGAGCGAGCCCGTGTACGGGCTGGTGCCTTGACCCCATGTTTGCAATGATAGCTGCGGTTGGCAAAGTCAATCCCGAAAATATAGCTGCACAAAGCACCTTGATGAACGGGAATTGCTGCAAGGTGCTCATAAATACCACAAAGGAATAAACGATGACTGTGTCTTGGCCCGGGCGGCAGGCCAACAGGGCGAAACGCCGAAGCACAGCAATAGCGCCGCTCAGGATATCGAGCCGAGTTACATCATCCATATGCAGCCCGGCAGGTATGAAAAGGGCGCCGAGCGCAGGGTGACGATACATCTCAGCGACGGGCAGGGCATGTCCGCCATGCTGTTCGGCACGATGCGCCGCCTGCCGGGCTATCCGGACGATGTGGCGAAATATGCGCAGGACGCGACCTACCAGCAGGCGCTCGATAAGCACCTGAAATGATTTGGCATTACTAAAAACAGCTCCCGTAACCGTTACGGGGGCTGTTTTCATATCGCTGCTCTATATCCCGAACCGGCCTCCCGGCAGCCGCCGGCACAGGCCGGACAGTTCCATCATCGTCAGCGCCACGCTCACCTCGGCCGGCGTGCCCTGCACCGCTTCGGCGATCTCCTCGATGCCCATGTCCTCTTTCCTCAGCAGCTCGTATATGCGATGCTGGAAGAAATCCATCTGCGGAAGCGCTTCGTCCTCCGGCGGCTCCTCCTGCGGCGCACGCTCCCCGTAATAGGCGCGGATGTCCGCCGCACTGCGCACCGGCACGGCCCCCTGCACGATCAGCTCATTCGCCAGCGCCGCCGCTTCCATGTACGGCGGACCCGGCATGGCGAATACGTCCCGCCCGTAGCTGACGGCCAAAGACGCCGTGATCGCCGTGCCGCCCCTTATGCCCGACTCCACCACCAGAACGCCGCGGCACAGCCCCGCGATGATGCGGTTGCGCACCGGAAAGTTGCCGACAGCGGGCGCGGCGCCCAGCGGCAGCTCGGATATCACGGCGCCCGTCTCCGCGATTTTATGATACAGCGCGTCGTTCTCCGGCGGGTAGATCACGTCCACGCCGCAGCCCAGCACCGCCACCGTGGGCGCTTTGGCGTCCATCGCGCCCAGGTGCGCCGCCGTGTCGATGCCGCGCGCCATGCCGGACACCACCGGCATACCGATTTCCGCGGCGATTTTGCGCGCGTGCTCAAACCCGCGCCGCGTGCACGCCCGCGTGCCCACGATGCCGATCGCCCTGTCCAGCGCGGGCAGATTTCCTTTCACGAACAGCACCGGCGGCGGCCACGGTATCTCGGCCAGCCGCGAAGGATACTCGTCGTCCAGCCGCGTAATCGCCGTTATGCGCTTCGCGGAAAGCTCCGCCAGAACCTCCGTCACCCGGGCGTGCGAACACGCGGCGGATGCGGCCGCCATCACCTCGGCCGGCGCCAGCCCGGCGGGCACGTTTCCCGCGGATACCGCGTCAAAAAAGTCCGCCGCGCTGCCGTATTCCTTCAGCAGCGCATAAAACGTCTTTGCCCCCATGCCGGGCAGAGACGCCATCCATATCCAAAAGCTTTTCTCCTGCGATACGCTCATCCCCAATACCGCCCATCCGGCGTGCGGTACTGAAGCGCCTCGGCCAGGTGCTTCACGCCTATGTTTTCCTCGCCGTCAAGGTCCGCGATGGTGCGCGCCACCTTCCTCACGCGCGCCATGCCGCGCGGGGAAAGCCCCAGCGTCTGGTAAGCCCGCTGCATCAGCGCATTGCAGGCGTCGTCCAGGCCGCAATAGGTGTTCAGCATCTCCGCGGACAGCGCCGCGTTGGTATAAATGCCGGTGCCGGCGTACCGCTTCTGCTGGATGCGCCGCGCCGCGTTGACGCGCGCCCGTATCTCCCGCGAGGATTCCCCCGGCGCGCCGTCCGTCAGTTCGCCGTAAGTCACGCTGTTCATGCCGATGTGGATGTCGATGCGGTCCAAAAGCGGCCCGCTGATGCGCGACAGGTACTGCCTGATCTCGCGCGGGGAGCAGCGGCACGGCTTGTCGCTGCCATAATTCCCGCAGGGGCAGGGGTTCATCGCCGCGATGAGCATTATGTCCGCCGGGTACGTCAGCGTGGCGTTCGCGCGGGCGATGCTCACCTGCCTGTCCTCCAGCGGCTGCCGCAGCGCCTCCAGCGCCTGCCGCTTAAATTCGGGCAGCTCGTCCAGAAACAGCACGCCGCCGTGCGCCAGGCTGATCTCGCCGGGCAGCACGCGGTGCCCGCCGCCCGTCAGCGCCGCGGTGGACATGGTGTGGTGCGGGCTGCGGAAAGGCCGCGCGGTGATAAGGCCGCCTGCGGAAAGCCCGCACACCGAATGTATCTTGGTGATCTCCAATGCTTCTTCAAATGTGAGCTCGGGAAGTATGCCGGGCACAGCCCTTGCCAGCATGGTCTTGCCGGAACCGGGCGGACCGATAAACAGTATGTTGTGCCCGCCCGCCGCGGCGATCTCCAGCGCCCTGCGGGCGTGCTGCTGGCCGCGGATATGCGCCATGTCGTGCGCGCAGTACGCCGCCTCGTCCGGCTGGTAAACGTGCGTGGGCAAAGGCGTGATCTGCTGTTCGCCGCTAAGGTGCGCCACCAGCTGGCTCAGTGTTTCCACCGGGTAAACCTCGATGCCGTCCACGTACGCCGCTTCGTCCGCGTTCACCGCGGCGATAAACAGGCGTTTGATGCCCGATTCCTTCGCGGATATCGCCATGGGCAGCGCCCCCGCCACGCCGCGCAGCTGCCCGTCCAGCGACAGCTCGCCCAGAAACGCGCTGGTCTCGTCGGGCTGAGCCGCCTGCCCGCTGGCGCAGAGCAGGCCTATCGCGATGGCGAGGTCGTATATCGGCCCGTCCTTTTTGAGGTCCGCGGGCGCCAGATTGATGGTGATGCGCTGCTGCGGGTACGCAAAGCCGGAGTTTTTGATGGCGGCGCGCACGCGCTCCTTGGATTCGCGCACAGCCGTGCCTGGCAGGCCCACCGTCTCGTAAGCCGGCATGCCCGCCGCGATGTCCGCCTCCACGACCACAGGGTAACCGGAAAGCCCCATAAGGCCGCAGCTCATGATCTTAGAGAGCATATTGCCTCGCTTACCGCCGGAAAGCGCAGTGCCTTTCCGGCGCACTTGCTTTAATTTGATGGAAACCGGCAGCTCACTGCCGAAAAATTGATACCTAAGTTCAGCTCAGGATGTCAGTCCGAAGATGCTTGAGAATAACCGGAGCTATAACGCCCCGACACAAATATAAACGCTGAATTTCAATCAGCAATGGCCGCTCAAACCGCTATCAATAGAACGGCCACGACGGCAGCCAGCGCAGGAAGTGGTCGGAATACCACCGGGACACCTCGATGCCCGTCGTCACCGGATAGAACATCACGAACGCCACGAAGCACACGCCGAGGTAAATGAATACCACCTTTTTGCCGTGCTTCGTGCGCTCAATGAGGTATTTCGCCAGCACGCCCATCAGCAGCAGCAAAAACGGCACTGTGGCGAAATAG
>JAAXZP010000171.1 GCA_012719815.1 Christensenellaceae bacterium | reverse complement strand
TTTTCACAGTCCTTTTCGCCGCAGCTGCAGGAGCCGAGGCGTACCACAGCCGGGTACCGGCGCGGGTTAGTCAGGCAGTCCAGCGCGTGGCTGTCGCAGTCCGGTATATCGAACAGCTCCGCGATGTCGCCCTTCACCGACAGTTCCACCGATTTTTGATACAGCTTTTCATACTGCTTTTCGTTCATGTTCCAGCTTCCTCTCTCAAACGCGTTATCAGACGCTGCCAGTCCTTAAGCCGCGATTCAAAAGGCACCGCATGCGCCGGGCTGGTGGAGCCCAGCCGCTCATAAACATGTCTGCCTTCATCAAACCCGACATGCCTTTTATACAGTTCCCAGGCTTTGCCGCCGTTGAAGAAAACATAACGTATGTTGGGGTGCGCCGCGTAAAACGCCGGGAAATCGTTGACGACCACACGGCGTATCGCCGCGTCGCCGCTGCCTTCCCGCTCGCACGACGCCACCACATCCCACAGCGCGATGCCGTTGCGCCGCAGCATGTCCACCCGCGCCGCATAGCTGCTGCGCATCGGCTCGCCGAGCAGGGCGCTTATCAGCGGCCAGAACGCGTTGCGCGGATGCCCGTAATACTCGCCCTTGGCCAGTGACGCTTCCGACGGCATGGAGCCCAGTATCAGCACGCGGCTGTCCTCGTCCACGATGGGCGCAAATCCGGTGATCATGCGCTTCCCCCCAGCATCCGGCAATATCTGCTGACAATCCTGCGGCTCTCAGCAGCGTCCTCGTCCATCAGTTCCACGCGGAAATGGCGGACGCCCATATCCATCAGCGGCCTGACGTCCTTTTCGGCGGGCTGTCCCTCAAACAGCCGGTTCTCGCAGCGGTGCGTCGGCAATACCGGGAATATCCGCCCCGCGTCGTCCTGCAGCGAAAACCTCTCCCGCCGGCACCGGCCGCACGCCGCTTCGCCCAGCGCGTGGCGGATGACGCAATGCCGCAGCGCCATCAGTTCATGCCGTGCATAGACCAGCGCCTCCACCGGCGGCAGCTGCCCGTACACTTCGGCAAACGCCCGCAGCATTTCTGCCGTCCGCTCGGCGTTCAGCTCGGGCGACAGTGCGATGCGCCGGACATGGTTCCGGAAATAAACCGCCAGAGCGTCCGCGTTCAGCGCGGAGGCGGTGTAGTCCAGCACCACATCGTTGTGCGCCGGATAGACATGCAGACCGCCGTGGTCCGTGACCAGCAGCCGCTCGCCCTGCATCGGCGGCGGGGAAAACTCCAGCCGGTCCGTCTTAAGGCGCAAAGTCGGGCAGTCCGCCTTGCGGGCGTCGTACAGCGCCGCGTCCTCGGTGTATATGTCGCCCGTCGCAATACCCTTAACAGCGTCCAGCTGCGCTTCGCTGCGGACCAGCACATGCAGCAGCGGTCTCTCCGGCAGCTCCTCCATCGAAAGTACCGGCGTCGTATACGATGCGGCACGCAATTGTCTCACCCGCGTTCTCATGTCCGTCAGGCGCTGCACCGCATCGCGCCGCAGCGCGTTGATCACGCTCTTTGCGACAAACGCCCGCCCGTCGGTATCCACATCCAGACGCTCCAGCACATACGGCGTGCCGCCCAGTTTGGCCACGCCTTCGCGCAGTTCGCCCGCTGTAGCCGGCCGGGTGCGGCTTTCCTCAACAATCTCGCCCTGGGCTATGGCCGTATGCCCGTCCGCATCCCAAAGCGTCAGCAGCAGGGGCTGTCCCGCGCGCGCCTGAAGCCGTCCGCTGACCGGCACCTTGCGCTCGGGCATATCCGACAGCCGGGCAATCAGTTCGGCGTCGCTGGTCTTGACGACGCTGTCCCCCGCCCGGGTATTTGCGCTGCCTTCCAGCGTCACCACGTCGCCGGGCTGCGCGTTGCCTATCAGCAATCCGTTCTTCAGTATGCGGTTGCAGTAAAAGCCGTCGTCGCTGCCCTCAAACTTGATTCCGTCGCCCTGCTTAAGCGGCGCCGTAAGCTCCACGCGGATGCCGAAGCGGTCGACGGACAGCACCCTGCCCAGCGGCACGCCGGCGTGGTTGGGCCGCCGGATGCTCATCAGAGCGTCGCCCTTCTCGTCCAGCAGGTGCCCTTTTGTGAAGCCGCGGTTGAACAGCTTCTTTAAGTCCTCGATGTCCTCCGGCTGCGCTTTAAGAGGCCTGCTTTCGCGCGCATCCCGCAGCAGACCGGCGTATATTTTTGTCACCTGATACACGTATTCCGGCGACTTCATGCGACCTTCAATCTTAAAACAGCTCACTCCCGCGTCCAGCAGCGCGCCGATATCCTCCAGCACCGCGATATCCTTGGGCGAGAGCAGATAGCGCCCCTGTGTCGGAACCGCGCGTCCCTCTCCGTCCAGCAGCCGGTAGCGCATCCGACAGCTCTGCGCGCATTCGCCGCGGTTGCCGCTTCGGTCCAGCGTCAGAGCGCTCATCAGGCATTGCCCCGAGCTGCCGATGCACAGCGCACCGTGCACAAACACCTCTTTTACAATGGGGCTGCGCAGCGACCTTATCTGCTCCAGCGTCATCTCCCGCGCGAGCACCGCGCGCACTGCGCCCAGCGAACGGACGTATTCCAGCGCTGCGTCATTGTGGTTGTGCATCTGCGTGGAAGCATGGATGGGCATATCCGGCCAGCGCTGCCTCACCTGGTCCACCATGCCCACATCCTGCATGATGAGCGCGTCCGCGCCCAGCTCGCACACCCGGGCAATGTGCTTGATGCACGCTTCCTTTTCGCGCTGGTAAATCAGCGTATTGACTGTGACGTAAACTTTAACCCCGTACGTATGGGCGTAAGCGATGGCCTGCTCCATCTCCTCATACGAAAAGTTGGGCGCAAACGCCCGCGCGCCGAAGCTCAGGCCGCCCAGGTATACCGCGTCGGCGCCGGCTCTCACCGCCTGCTCCAGCGCTTTCATATTGCCCGCCGGGGAAAGAAGCTCTATCGTCATTCGGCGTATGTCGTCTTTCTGCACACTCATATGAATCAGTATACCATATTTCCGGAAAAAGGCACAAAAATACCCGTTTGCCTGTTGCTTTCCGCTATACTCCCTTTAAGTATTACGCGCGCGCCCATGGATTTGACATAACCGCAACAAATACTGCCATGGGCCATACTCTTAATGTTTTCTGTCGCCGGGATGTTGATACGGTATCTAAAAGAACCGGGCATAGAAATCAAGCTTCTGGCGCACTGGTTTTCTCTAGGGTGGGCAAGACATCGCGTCACGCGGTCGCGCCGCAGCCCATGCCCCCAGCACCTGGTGGAAAACACAATTCGCCGCTTCATCATTCCTAAATGTTAGCGGGAGCCGCATCCTGCGAGCACTCATCCATGACGTCGAGCAGCTTGTTTCCCTTCCTCCATCATCTTGAGCCGCTTCTCCACCACTGGAATGGTCACGATTAGCGCGACGAATGAGAAGGACAGCAGAACAAGGCTCAATTCCTCAGGCGGTAGCGGAATGAGCAGTTTGGCGAGCACCACGAACGCAACGAGCGGCGGCCCCGCGTGCAGCATTATGCGTCCGTAGAGAGAATGCGCCGTGTCCCAGGCCTCCTGTGACGCCATCGAGCGGGCGGTGCGATAGCCGTAGAAAATGTTGATGCGGCGCGGCGGCTTATATGTGAACAGCAACCCGATGCCCGTGATAATCACCGGGATCAGCAAGTCTATTATCCAGAAAAACAGGGCCATACCTGCTCAACCCTCCATTAAAAATTATATCGCACTGTCCATGCGGTGAATCAAGCACCTGCTCTGCTCGCGCCGATTCTGCCAGCCTACAACGCACCCCCCGGTGTTTTCAGCGCACTCCTTGCTGTTATTGCAAATAACGTGGGAATTATATCACGCCGGACGTTTTGGAACAACTTGCCTCCCGCGCTGCATATGCTAATCCCGAAGGAGTTGATCGGTCTTGCATACGCACCAGTTCAGGGGCGTCACCGTGTACGTGGACGGGCACCTGCACCTTTTCTCCGGCGTCTCGTCAGCCAGCCCGGAAACGCCGGGCCATACCCACATCATCGCCGGAGAAACGACAACAACGGATGGACATTCGCACGGCTTTTCCATCGTCACACAGCCCCCGACGTACGTCGACGACGCGCGCTATAAGCACTACCATTATTACACGGGCAACACCTACACTGTGCGCAATCACTTCCACGGCATGGAAAGCACCACCTTCGTACTGGGGGAATAACGCGCGGTAAAAAAGCAGATAACGCTCCTCCTTTCCCTGCAGCGCATAACAGGACGAGCTTTCATGTTCCCCGCATACGTGAAATTCCGCAGCACGGTCCAATTGCCGCCGTATTCGCAGGCTCAGCCGCGCATCACAAATATATATGCATAAAAAAGGCGTATCTTAAAGCCATTTTCTCAGTTTCGGGCAGATACAGTGTTTAATCAATCAAAACGCTATGGTATAATGAGGGTACCAATAATACGGAGGGATAAGCCATGCCTGATTTTGGACATTCGTTTTCCGGACTTGCGAAAGACCGCATGCTGACTCACTCGGAGTTGGTGCGCGCCATCAGGTTCATGATCGCGGCGGAGTACGAGGCCATTCAGCTTTGCATGCAGCTGGCCGAATCCACCGATAACCAGCTCGCCATCGCGGTGCTTGAAGACATCGCCAATGAAGAGCGTGTGCACGCCGGAGAGTTTTTGCGCCTGCTCAAGGAACTGGCTCCAGACGAAGAGAAGTTCTACGCTCAGGGCTCCGACGAGGTAGAGGAAGAGATGGAGGAGCTGGGTCTACTGTAAGCCCACTCATCAAAACATCATAGTAAGCCACACACTAACGCTGAATATGACGTCATCCGCGGCCTGACAGAAAGCAGGCTGCAGAGGCGGTAGTATGATAGCGTCGTGTTTTGTTGTGCTTTTTTGTCATGGCTCTCCGGGATGTATTGCGGCCCAGGGCGTTTTCCTGTAAACTTAAGCCAAGGAACGGTGCGTACTGGTTCCAATAATTAAGGAGGATAATTTTATGAGAACAGCCAGTATGGTCCTGGGCATTGTAGGCGGTATACTTGCCATCATTTTCAGCATTGTGGCTTTGGTCATCGCGGGAACTGCCGACATTTTTATTCCCAACGTCAACTACTACGACGACTTCATGGACGAGTTCGATGATGCGCTGGAAGGGTTTGGCAACGAATACGGTTTTGAATTCGACTTCGACTACAACTACGACTGGAATGACGCCGCGCAATCTGCCGCCAGAGCGGGCATCACCTATATGTATGTCGCAGGCTCGCTCGGCATTATCGGCGGCATACTGGGCATTATAGGCGGCGCAGTCGTGAAGAAGAAAAACGTTCTGGCAGGCATTTTCATGATTATAGGCTGCGTGCTTTCCAGTTTGTCCGGCTGGGGACTGTTTGGCAGCATCCCGCTGCTGGTGGGTGGCATACTTGCGCTGATAAAGGACAAACGCGCCCAGTATGCAGCCGGGGGTTACCCGTATCCGCCGTATCAGACCAACCCGTACGAGCAGAACGGTGCATATAACCCGTATGCACAGCAAACCCCGCCGCAATACAACCTCTATCAGCAGGCGCCTCCACAGTACAACCCGTATTACCAGGCTCCCCCGCCGCCTAACGCGTATCAGCAGGCACCTCCGCAGGAGCCTCCGGCCCCGCAAGCTCCCCCGGCTGCCCCGCAGGAAGATAAAGAGGAACCCAAGGAGTAACATAACGGAATGCAAAGGCCGCGGCTAAGCCGCGGCTTTTTTGTTGTCAGAAAACCGAATGTCTGCAGAGCTGTACAGGCATGCCAGTCTATACAGCCTTGCAAATTAGTCATAATCGATTTTATTATCTGCCCAGTTGCCGCATCAACTGTCACTTCGTACACAGCAAAGCCTACCCGAATACCAATTTTATATACCCAGCGGCCATTCTATGTGTTCAATTCTGTCTTCACAACCGTGCCATTCACTTGCTGCAAGGCAATCTGAACCGCTTCTGCCGGGGAAATCAGGTTGCCGTATACATCCTTTCCGCCGTTTTTCTGCGCGATCAGCACCAGCGTATATATAATTGATCGTCAGTTCGTCCTCGGTGATCGGTATCGTCTGGTCGACCTTCAAGAGCCAGTTGCATTCCAGGGCTTCGTCTCCCCTGTTCTCCGGTGTTTTCTCCGGCGAATCGCTGGGCGGCGTGTTATTGCTCGCATTGCTGCCCGGCGCATCATTGCCCGGTATCTCAGGCTGCGAACACCCCGTTAACATGGGACAAAAAACACAGAAAAGCACAGCAATTACAAACCTTTTTGCAAACACAGATGTTCTCACCATCATTTCTCTCCAATATTACTTTTTTTGAAGCTATGAAACATAAATATCGGAATGTTATTACAGGGGTTTAGCGGATACTTTGAAAGAAATGTGTATTCGCGGCGCTATTGAAAACAAAATCAGGCACTCTATGAATACTGCATAGAGTGCCTGAAAAGTTGTTTATGCGGTTTCATGCGATGAAGTTGCTAACTATTTCCTGTAGCCGCATTTCGGGCAAACGCCATTTTCGTTCAGCGCAATGCCGCACAGTGCGCAGCGGTCGATAACCTTTCTGGGCTCATATTCTTCTGTGGCGCCGTTGACCCCGCTTGTAAACGTCAACTTCACAATGTTCAGCTTATCTTTCAGCAAATCGTACACGATTTTGATCATGCCTTCGACAGTCATCGTTTCTTTAGTGACAACCAGCCGGCATTCAGGATACGCAGTGGCCAGTTCCGTCTTGAAGGCTGGACCTTTTTGCCTGTTGTTCGGCGCACCGTCTTTAATGCCTTGTGCTTCGTATACACTTAGAATCGCAGGTAGTAAAGGATCGTCTTCTCTTAAAACCAGCGCGTGGTCAAAGTTCTGAAGGACCTCCCAGGCAGTCTTCTTGATCTCATTGCATGGAAACACCATGTTGACACCCTCATTGACAGTATCCTCAACTTCAATCGTCAATATCCCTGTATGTCCGTGCAAATACTGTGCTTCGCCTTTAAATCCATAAAACCTATGTGCATACTGAAGGTCGAGCGTGGTAAAGCTTCTCATCACCAATCTCCTTATTAATATATTTACGGGTTCTTCTCCCGCATGGACAAAAAGTATATACTGGATCCAGCCCCAAAAAACGACCCGACAGCGCTTGGGGTGCTGGGCCTCGTATGGCATTCGACTTTCCGGAGCCCACCGTTCTCTGACAGCAGAATCATGTTTCGATACACTGCTCTGCTGATATGAAGGCACTGCTTCACGATCGCTTCGCAAACTTCATCAGCAGTTACATGACTCCGATACTCTTTTACCGTTTCCAGAATTGATGATCGCTGAGAGGTGGTACGCTTACTGAAAACAATCAACAAATATCGAAATAAAATGTTTATTAAGTATATCTTATAAACCATATTGTGTCAATGGTTGGTAATAGAGCCAAGCCATTCAGTCAACAATACAAGGGCAGCAAAAAGCCCGCTGTTTAAGCGGGTTCTCCATTTACGAGAAATTATAAATTTACCCTCCCTTTTCAGCGCTATCTTTTCCAGTCTTCAAACAGCATTTTGGCTGCGTCCAGAAATTCAGCCGGTATCGTAATCGTGTTATCGTCTTCGATTTTGTACTCGCTTGTGATGGGCACCGGGTTGCACCCGTTCTTCTGTTTCTCGATCTTGCTAATGCTGAACCTGTTGCCGCAGTTCTGGCACACAAGCTCATCGCCTTCCTGCACATAGTATCCCGCGCCTGAGTCGTAACAGACCTGGCAGGTATTCAAAGCGGTGCGAATCGTCCCGTCCGGAGCCTTTACAGCCAGCACTTCCATTTCTATACCGCCTGCATTATAGGTATAGAATTTCGCCTGCTCCGTGATCTCGCTCTTTTCAATGACGATTCCTTCGCTGGACGCAACAGCATTCTCTGATGGCTTTATGTCCTCAGCCGCCTGACTTTCAGGTCCTGCACAGCCGGCGCCGACGAAGATAACCCCCAGTATCAAAACCGCCGCTGTCAGACAGCTGATACCAATCAGGCATAGTTTCGACTTTTTATTGTGCGCTTTCATGCAATCCCCCTTGCGAACCGATTTGCTTCATACTACCATGCGCTCATGAAGATATTATGAAGAAAAGCTCTTTGCATCACATTATGTATCAAGGTTTTCTGCAGTTCTGCCATTCCGGGCAGACTTGGGCAGAGTGACGAAGAACGCGCTGCCCTTGTCCGGTTCGCTTTCCACCGTGACGCTGCCTTTATGGGCCTCCACGATGGACTTGACTATTGCCAGCCCAATCCCCGCGCCACCCGTGGCTCTGTTTCTGGACTTATCCGTCCTGTAAAAGCGCTCAAATATGTAAGGCAGGTCCTCGGCGGATATGCCCACCCCCGTGTCGCGGACCTCGGCCTTTGCGGCATGCGGCGTGCCGCTCACCCTGATTTCCACCCTGCCGCCTTCCCCGGTGAATTTTAACGCGTTGGAAATAAGGTTGATAAACACCTGGCTGATTTTATCCCTGTCGGCTTCAATATACTGTTCCTGCGTATCGAGCGAAACCTCAATCCCCTTTTTGGTGAATTCGCTTTCGAAATTTGCGGCGACTCCGCGCACCAGCTCTGCCAAGTCAAACGTCTCTACATTAAGAACAAGGTTTTCGCTTTCATAGCGCGAAAGCTGCTCCAGTTCCCCCACCAGCTTCGTGAGCCTGAGTATTTCTTCATGGAAGCCTTTAAGCCGCGCTTCGTTTGGCTCCCAGACGCCGTCGATGAACGCTTCCACGTGGCTTTGCAGCGTGGCGAGCGGGGTTCTTAGCTCGTGGGCGACGTCAGCCGTCAGCCGTTTTCTCAAGGCTTCCTGGCTGCCCAGCGTCTGCGCCAGCGTGTTGATGGAATCGGTCAGTTCCGCGATTTCCTTTGTGCTGGACTCTTCGTCTATCCGGTCGTTAAAATCGCCTTTGGCTATCCTGCCCGCAGCCTTGACCACCCGCGCGATGGGGTTGGTCAATCTCCTCGCCATGTACGCGCCAAAAACAAGGCACACGGCTACCGAGCCCAGCGCGGCCCAAAGCAGCAAGCTGTTCAGCGTGCCAAGGAACTGGATATCCAGGTCGCTGTAAAAATACGGGCCGTAATACCCGACAGCCACTTTGCCGGCGGCTGCGCCGCCCGCATCGACGGCAAATTCCCTTTCCTCATAGCCGCCCTTAAACCCGGTATTGTACGACCGCATGTTCTCGGCCATGTTCTTCAATATGGCCATGCACAGGCCGTTGTTGTGCTCTCTGGAGTCCCAAAGCACCGCGCCGTCCCCGTCAGTGACGCGTATCATCAGCCCTTCTTCCAAAGCATTCACGCCGATGTTTTCCAGCGCCGCTGCGTCCCATCTGCCCAGCCTTTGATAGCTCTCGCTGACGAGTGCCACCGTGTCCTTTATCTTCTGATCCAGCCTATTGATCGTGTACTGCTTGAACTGCGCGTCCAGAACCACGTTGGCCAGCACGCTGATGGTGAGGTACAGAAAAAGCGCAATGCCGATAAACGCCATCCAAAGCTTAACCTTCAGGCTCGTCTTCACGTTCCGTACCTCCAAACTTATACCCCACCCCGTGCACCGTCAGAATATATTCGGGCGATTTGGGGTCATTTTCTATCTTCTGCCTTAAGTTTTTGATATGGGTATCGATGACCCGGTCGTATCCTTCAAAGCCGTATCCCAAAGCCATGGTGATGATTTCATCGCGCGTGAACGCCTTGGTGGGGTATTTGGCCAGCGTAAACAAAATCTTGAACTCATTGGGCGTCAGCGGCACTTTCTTCCCGTTTTTTCTTACCTCGTGGCGCAGATTGTCGATGACCAGCTCTCCGCCGTTGAACGACAGTTCATCCGCCACGGGAAGCACCTCTGCGGAGGCCCTGCGCAGTACGGCGTTTACCCGCGCCACGATTTGCCGCGGCGAAAACGGCTTTGTGACATAATCGTCCGCGCCGATCTCCAGCCCCTTTAGTATGCTCTCCTCTTCGATCTTCGCCGTCAGCATGATGATCGGCGCCCTGGATTTTTGCCTGATGGCACGGCAAACGTCCTCTCCCGCCATGTCCGGCAGCATCAAATCCAGCACCACCAGCGCCGGCGAGTGCTTATCAAACATTTTTATCGCTTCACTGCCGCTGCCCGCGCAGACGACAACGTACCCCGCTTTTTCAAGATAGGATTTTAATACGTCCACTATTTTGAATTCATCGTCGACGACGAGTATCGTTTTGCCCTGTGCCATACCGAAGTTTCCTCAAGTCAATTTAGTGGGAGCTCCCATAATTCGCCCACCAACTCGTGTTTATAGAATCACCTGCTTTTGGCATCCCGTCATGGCATCACTGCTTCAGATCGTACGGCTTGACGAGCACATCCATTTCGTTGCCGTCCTGGTCCATCATCGTGAGAAGAGCCCAGCCTTCAATATTCCCGACGTCCACACCGAGCTCCGCCAGTGGCTCAGCGCTGACCACAAACACGATGTCCTTGTCGTTTTTGGCATGGTCTTTCGCCCACTCGAATTTCCCGCGGGCCAGGCCGATGCCGAAATGGTCGAGCTCCTTGTGATAAGACAGCGTCATCCTGTCCGCCTTGACCGCTTCGAAAAGCGCATCGCGCACGTTGTCGCTCTTACCCGTGCCGTCGCCGTAATCCGTTGCCAGATACAGCATGCCGCCTTCGGCCTTAAGCCCTTCCGTCAGGCGGGATGCGTCCAGCCCGGCCCGGACAAACGGCTCAAGAGGCGTTTCCAGCACAATATCGTCCTGCCCCGCCTTATAATCGCTGCTGATTTTAAGAGAGGTCGTTCCGTCCGCCGTCAGCACAAAATACCCGTCCGAGGACGATACAAGGTTTGGGAAAGCGCTTATGATCGCGTCAAAAGAGATCCGGCCGTATTGCAATACGACGTCCGTCGCGGCGCACCCGGCAGCCAAAACGGCTGTCAGCATCAGCGTGAGCACCGCTGCCAAAATCTTTTTCACTTCTGTCCCTCCTGATACCATCTCTTTACCTTGAAGCGCTTTAGGCGCAGCGCGTTAGAAACGACAGACACCGAACTTAATGCCATCGCCGCGCCCGCGAATATCGGGGTGAGCAGCGGGCCGCCCAGAGCGTACAGCACGCCTGCCGCCAGCGGTATGCCGGCAAGGTTGTATACAAACGCCCAGAACAGGTTTTGTTTTATGTTGCGTATCGTCGCGCGGCTCAGCGCAATCGCGCTGTATACCTCGTTCAAATCCCCCCGCATCAGCACGACGTCCGCGGATTCCACCGCCACGTCGGTGCCCGTGCCGATCGCGATACCCACGTCCGCCTGCACCAGCGCCGGCGCGTCGTTGATGCCGTCGCCCACCATCGCCACTTTATGGCCGCTTTGCTGCAGCTTTTTCACTTCGCTTGCCTTGTCCCCGGGCAGCACTTCGGACAGCACATTGTCTATCTCCACTTCTCTGGCGATAGCCGCCGCCGTGCTCTTATTGTCGCCCGTTATCATATAAACGCTGACGCCCAGCGATTTGAGCTTTGCCACCGCCTCCCTGCTCGTGGGCTTGACGGTATCCGCAGCCGCCATCAGCGCCTGCAGCTTGCCGTCCACCGCGATATACATCAGCGTCCTTCCCGCGCCGGACAAAGCTTTCGCGTCCTCATCCGCCGCGGACGTGTCGATGCCGTTTTCCTGCATCAGCTTGATGTTGCCGGCCAGCACGCGTCTGCCTCCCACAGCAGCGTCTATCCCCCTGCCGGGCACCGCTTTAAAGTCGTCTGGCTGTGGTATTTCCAGCCCTCCGGCCTCCGCCGCTTCCACGATGGCGCGCGCTATCGGGTGTTCCGACCCGCGCTCCGCAGACGCGCTCAGCGCAAGGGTCTCCTCCTCGCTGATGATCCCGTAATTCCGGATATCGGTGAGCACCGGTTTGCCTTCGGTGATCGTACCGGTTTTGTCGAATACGACCGCGGTCACTTTATGCGTGGTCTCCAGCGCTTCGCCGCCTTTAATCAGTACCCCGAGCTCCGCGCCCTTGCCCGTTCCCACCATGATGGCGGTGGGCGTGGCAAGGCCCAGCGCGCACGGGCAGGCGATGACCAGCACGGTCACAAACACGTTGAGCACGAAGTTAAAATCCTTGCCCGCCAGCGCCCACACCACAGCGGCTACCACGGCTATCGCAAGCACCGCGGGCACAAAATACCCGGATACGACATCCGCCATCTTGGCGATCGGCGCTTTTTTGCCCTGCGCTTCCTCAACCAGCTTGATGATCTTGGACAGCGCGGTGTCTTCGCCGACGCGCGTCACCTCGAACTTCAACAGGCCTTCGCCGTTGATGCTGCCTCCGGTAACGGTCGAGCCGGGGTGTTTTTCTACCGGCAGGCTCTCGCCGGTCAGCATGGACTCGTCCACAGACGATATGCCCTCAATCACTGTTCCGTCCACCGGCACCGAAGAGCCCGGGCGCACCAGCACGATATCGCCCACGGCCACCTCATCCAGAGGTACCTCCAGCTCGGCGCCGTTTTTCATCACAATGGCGGTTTTGGGCTTTAGGCCCATCAGCTTTTTGATCGCTTCCGAGGTCTTCCCTTTGCTCACCGCTTCCAGGTACTTGCCCAGCATCACCAGCGTGATGACCACGGCTGCCGACTCAAAGTAGAGCTGCTCCGCATAGCCGAATTCACCGAGATAGATCATCACAGTCGCGTACACGCCGTACAGGAACGCGCTGCCCGTACCTATCGCGACCAGCGTATCCATGTTGGGCGCGCGCTTTATCAGCGCTTTAAAACCGACGCGGAAAAACCTGCTTCCCGCCAGTATGACAGGTAC
>JAAXZP010000170.1 GCA_012719815.1 Christensenellaceae bacterium | reverse complement strand
TCACTGAGAGGTGGGGGAACAGGTGGAACTCCTGGAACACCAAACCCAGCTTTTTGCGGATGCGCTGCTTCTCTGCCGGTTCCGGGTAGATTATCTTGCCGTTTTCCACGCGGAACAGGTACTCGCCGTCGATCATGAGGCTGCCCTCGTCCGCTTCCTCCAGCAGGTTGATGCAGCGCAGCAGCGTCGACTTGCCGCTGCCGGACGGGCCGATGATCGCGACCACGTCGCCCTTGTTCACTGAGAGGTCCACCCCTTTGAGCACCTCAAGGCGGCCGAATCTTTTATGGATGTTGACTGCACTCAGCATGATGTTTTCCTCACTTGTAATAATCGAATTTGCGCTCAATCCGCTCGAGCAGGTGTGTCAGCACGCCCGTCATGACCAGATAGAATATTGCGGCAATGACAAAGGGCATTACCGAGACGTCCCGGTTCACAGCGGCCTTGGCTTTAAACAGCATATCCTGCAGGGCGATCACGTAGACCAGCGCCGTATCCTTCACCAGCGTGATCACTTCGTTGCCGATAGGCGGGATGATGCGCTTGACGACCTGCGGCAGTATGATTTTGAAGAACGTCACCTTATTGGACAGGCCGAGCACATGCGCCGCTTCGTATTGGCCCCTGGGGATGGACTGGATGCCGCCGCGGTAGATCTCAGCGAAATACGCCGCATAGTTGAGTATAAAGGCGAGAATGGCGGCGAAGGTGCGGTCCAGCGTGAAGGCTGGGGGGGTGGGGTTGAACAGGCTGAGGATATTCTTGACGATGATGGGGACGCCGAAGAACATGAACAGCAGCTGGAGCATCAGCGGGGAACCCCGAAAGTAAAAAATATAGACCCTGGCCACGCCGCGGGCGAAGCCGTTTTTGGACATACGCATCTGGCAGATTAGCAGCCCCAGCGGCAAAGCGAACAGCAGCGTGAGCGCCCATACCTCCAAAGTAACCAGCGTGCCGCTCAGCATCTCGCGCAGCAGCGATACCAACCTGTCAATATCCGTGAAGTACTTCATGTTTTTTCTCCTTAACAGTTTGAAAACGGCTTAAGCGCTTAAGCCGTCTGCAAACTGTTATGGTTTCGCGGCAGGGCCTTGGCATTATTGCCCAAACTCAATAGTCGCAGGTTCTCTGCAAGCGCGGCAGACCCTGACGGGCCTGCCGCCTTGACACTGGTGTTATTTCGGCCACACGTCGTGTCCGAACCACTTCTTTGAAATCGTCGCGAAGGTACCGTCCTCAACCATGTCGTTCAGCGCACCCTGGATGGCGTCCTTCAGCGCAACATCTGCTTTACGGAAACCGATGCCGTACTGCTCTTCACCGAAGTTATCCTCCAGTATGCGGAACGCCGCCGGGTTTTCGTCCTTGTTGATGTAGTAGCTGCCCATCGTTTCGTCCACGACCACCGCGTCCACACTGCCCTGCTTGAGCTCCAGCAGCGCTTCCACGTAATCCGGGCTTTCCACCAGGTCGCCGAAGCTGTCCATAACTTCGGGTTCAGCCTGGATTGCCTCCATCGCGCTGGAATCCGCCTGAGCCGCCACTCTCTTGCCGGCCAGGTCCGCCTTGGACTGGATGTCGGATTCCGCCCGGACGACAATGATCTGGCGATTGTTCATATACGGGTCGGAGAACAGCATCTCTTTCTTGCGCTCCTCAGTGATGGTGAGGCCGTTCCAGATAAGATCGATGTTGCCGGCGTTGAGCTCCATCACCTTGGAATCCCAGTTGATGGGCATCAGCGTGGGCGCCCCGATCCCCAGTCGGGACGAGACTTCCAACGCAAGGTCAATATCGAAACCGACATAATTGCCGTCTTCGTCCTTAAAGCCCATGGGCGCAAATGTTTCGTCGAAACCCAGTATAAACGTGCCGGCCGCTTTCACCTTGTCCCACGAATCATCTGCCGGCGCTTCCGACTTGGCAGGCTCGGCGGGCTCAGCAGGCGCTTCAGGCGACTCAGCGGGAGCCTCGCTTGGCTGCTGAGCGGCGGGACTTTCGGCCGCCGGAGCAGAAGTATTATTGGCGCACGCGACCAATGACAGCGCCATTGCGCAAACCAGCAGAGCGATCAATATTTTTTTCATTAACCGTTTTCCTCCTTAGTTTTCTGGAAATCGTTAATACATGTGTATTATAATTTAGCCAATTAAAATAGTAAAGCCTTAATTGGTCGCAGGGATAATATGGCGCGAAAATGCGAGCGTTTTCCAGCAGGCGGCTTTCCAACAGGCTGCGGTATGATATAATGAAAAGACTGAATAGGCCGAGGAGATATGCATGCGGCAAAACGGCGCTGACAACAAAAATACGCAGGCGCTACTGTTGCCGGGAGAACGCGTGGAAGACCTGCAGAACGGCTTTTTCATCATCCAGAGCCCGGCCTGCTTTGCGTTTGGGACGGACGCGGTGCTGCTGGCGCACTTCGTGCGGGCGCGCGCGGGCGAGCGCGTTGTGGATTTTGGCACAGGCGACGGGATTATCCCGATACTGCTGTGCGCACACGTTCCGGGGCTGTGTGTGACCGGCCTGGAAGTGCAGCCGGAGCTCGCCGACTTGGCGAAAAGGAGCGTAGCGCTGAACGGGCTGGAAGAGCGGGTATCTTTGGTGTACGGCGATATCCGCGAGGCCAGGAAGCTGCTGGGCACCGGCTTTGATGTGGTGGTGACCAACCCGCCGTATGAGAAAGCGGATTCGGGCAGGCCGCATGCGAGCGAGCAGGTGCGCATCGCCAAGCGCGAGCTGCTCTGTACGCTGGAGGATGTGGCCTGCAGCGCGACGGCGGTGCTGCGCAACGGCGGTCGGCTCTATATGATTTACCCCACCGTGCGGTTTGCGGAACTGATGGCCACGCTCTGCCGGCACCGGCTGGAGCCCAAGCGCGTGCAGCTGGTGGCGCCGCGGGCGGACCGGGCGCCGGCGCTTGCGCTGGTGGAGGCCCGCAAGGGCGCGCGGCCGGGCGTGCAGTTTCTGCCTCAGCTTAACATCTATGAGGCGGACGGGACGTATACGCCGCCGCTGAAGCGGATTTACGGGGAGGGCAAATGAATGCTCTATATTGTGGCGACGCCGATCGGCAATCTGGAGGACATCACGCTGCGGGCGCTGCGCGTGCTGAAAGAGGTGGATTTTATCGCCGCGGAGGACACGCGCCGCACGATGAAGCTGCTGTCTCACTACGATATCCACACGCGGCTGGTCAGCTTTCACGAGCACAGCACGAAGGAAAAGCGCGCGTGGCTGCTCAATGAGCTGCGGGAAGGCAAAAACGTGGCGCTGGTGTCGGACGCGGGCACGCCGCTGATATCCGACCCCGGCGCGG
>JAAXZP010000169.1 GCA_012719815.1 Christensenellaceae bacterium | reverse complement strand
GTGGAAAAGCGCGTCCGCGCTTATGGGGCTGCTGCCGGCCGCCTGCGCGTTCGCGGGCAAAGCTGCGGGCGGCATACTGGCCGACCGGCTGGGCGCAAGAAACGTCGGCGTCATCGCGCTGCTCGCTTCGCTGCCCTGCCTCGCGCTGGGCTATGCCGTGCCCGCCGTCGCGATGGCGGGCCTTGCGCTGTTCAACATGACGATGCCCGTCACGCTGTGCGCGCTGGCGTCGCGGCTGCCGGACTCCACCGGCTTCGCGTTCGGGCTGTCCACGCTGGCGCTGCTGATCGGCACGATGCCCACGTTTTTCTTCCGCCTGCCGGACGGCGCGGCCCCCTACGTCATGGCGGCGCTCATCGCCCTGTCCGCGCTGTGTGTCCTTCTGTCCACGCGCAACCAGAAAGGAAGCCTGCCGCATAAGTCCACTGTATCCGTCCAATACCCCGCTGCCTGACCGGGCCAGCGGCCTGAAGCTCCGGCCCTTGCCGCAGCCACAGCGCGCAGTCCCCAAGGCAGACAGCACAAAGGAGGTACGCCGTGAATCTCATCGCTTTCGCCATGCCGCTGCTGGATGCGGTATCCGCGCCCATGATCATCGCTTTCGGCCTGGCCGCGCTGATACTGCTGGCCGTCGTGGTAACCGCCGTCGTGCTCGCGATAATACTCATCGTCCGCGCCGTCAAAAAGAAGAAAAAAGCCCAGCCCGGCTCCCACCAGCAAAAAGGAGAAACGCCATGCATCACATCGCTTCCGCAAAACCGCTGCTGGACATAGCCCTCGAACCGGAGATCATCCCTCCGGATACGGGCGCCATCATCGCCATCGTAGCCGCGGCAGTAGCCGTCATTGCTGCCGTGGTGCTCATCGTCATCGTCATAAGAAAGAAAAAAGCCGCCGCGCCGCACGACAAGCCGCAATAATACCCGATGCTGCTCACCCTGCTCGTCTGCCTTGTCCTGACGGCTGCCGCGGAAGGCCTTGCGATGCTGCTTATATTCCGCAGCCTGCGGTTTGTTTACTATTCGCTGCTGGCCAACCTTTTAACCAACCCGGCGCTCAACGTGCTGCTGTCGCTCGCCACGACGCTGCTCGGCGCGTCCGCGTACCTCCCTTCGCTGATACTGCTGGAGCTGGCCGCCGTCGCCGCGGAAACCTTTGTCTACCGGGCGCTGTGCGACTTTATGCCGCTCAAAGCCCTGGGCGTTTCCGCGCTGCTCAACGCCG
Organism: Christensenellaceae bacterium; assembly: GCA_012719815.1. Taxonomy (GTDB): domain Bacteria; phylum Bacillota; class Clostridia; order Christensenellales; family SZUA-584; genus SZUA-584. The sequence goes on along the minus strand of JAAXZP010000169.1, from coordinate 655 downwards.
TCTCCTTCGGCCTGGGGCTCGCGCTGTCCGGCGTCATTCCCGGCCTGTAATACAAAATATGCCTGTCCCAATAATTGACCCAACCGGTGATGCACAAATATAAACGGCAATCTTGGCGGGAAACCGCAGGTCTTCCGCCAATTTTTACGGCCTGACGCACTGCGGGAACCGGAACACGCCGTACGGGTCGTACACCCGCTTCACGCGCCTGAGCCGCCCCATGTTGCCGTTGTAATACGCGCGCATCGGCTCCCTCAGGCCGTCGTACGGGAAGCCCACGTACGACCCCGTCGTCATGCCCGCAAGCCGCGGGAAGGTGCGATTCACCCAGTCCACGCCCGCCGGCTCCGCCTGGTCCTGCTCCCAGGCCGCCTGCATCCGCACGATATACATCGCATTCCGGAAGTAAAACGCCGTCTCGCTGCTGGCCTTCCTGCCCACCGCGCCGCCCAGCGCGCACAGCGAATACGACGGCTCGATCACGTCAGGAGCGGCGCGCAGGCTGCCCGTCAGCACGCGTATCTGCTCCATGGACAGCGGCCGCAGCACGAACCGGGCCGCGGATTTGTGCTTCGCCGGCATCGGGCAGCCGTCCATCAGCGCCTGCATCGCGTCGCCCAGCGACATCTCCTCGAACGACGACTCGCAGCCGGGC
>JAAXZP010000168.1 GCA_012719815.1 Christensenellaceae bacterium | reverse complement strand
TTTTCGGCGGCGGTTTATGAAAAGAGAAAGGAGCGCTATATCATACGCGACGAATGGCGCAGCAGGCGTACGGTGAGCATATCGATACTGAGCGCGGATTTCGATGTGCACCCCGAACAGGAGATGGCCCGCATCGGGCAGATCAAGCGGGCAGCCGGGCTGGGGTATGCGCATTTCATCAAGTCCTACGGCACGCCGGGAGTGCTTGTTTATTTCTTTGATCATGTTCCGGATCCGGCAGTGCAGCCGCTCATCGAAAAATTTGCGCGGCTGCTGCGCGCGCTGATGCCCGACGTGCCCCGGCACAGCAGCACGGCGGTAATCCGGCAGGGGCTGGATGCGCTGAGGCAGGGCATCGCTATATGGGAGAAGGGGACAAAAAAGCTGCTGTACGAGAATAAGGCCTATCATGAACTGTTCGGCGGCGGCGTGCCGTTTCTGGAAGACCGCCGCGGCATCGCGCCCACGACTTATACCGACGGGGCAGGGCGGCACTACAATCTGGTGCATACCGTCATCCGGACGGGCAGCCGGCGGCTGGTGGTGACCCATGCGGCCGACGTGACGCGCTACATGCTGACGGAGCAGAAGCTGGCGATGACGGCCAAGACGGACCCGCTGACCGGCCTTTACAACCGGCGCGCAGGGCTGGAGATACTGGAGGAGACTTACAGCCGCACCCGCAAGTCGGGCCGCCCGCTGACGGTGGGCTTTGCGGATATCGACGGCCTGAAACAGATCAACGATACATACGGACACGGCGCGGGCGATGCGATGATACGCTCGGTGGCGGATGTGCTGAAAAAGCATGTGGGGCCGGGTGGTACGGTATACCGGCTGGGCGGCGACGAATTCGTGCTGATACTGCCGGATGTCAATCAGGTACAGGCCGCGCTGATAGCCGAGCAAATCAAAAGCGGGATAAAGCGGTGCTTTGCGGGCAGCACGCACAGCATTTCCATCAGCTTCGGCTTCAAGCAGGCGGAATACACACCGGAAGAAACCGCCGCTTTGCTGATAAACGTGGCGGATATGGATATGTACCGGGACAAGAGGAACAAATCGGCCGATTAACGCTTAACCAGGCCGCTGTGGATGAGTATCTGGTCAATCTCCTCGGCTTTGTTCATCGTGTAGAGATGGAATTTGTTGATGCCGTGCTCCATCAGCAGGGCGATCTGCCGGACCGCGTAATCAAGGCCGGCCTTTTTAAATTCCTCCGGCTGCTCGCCGTAACGGGATATGATCTTGCTGAGCGGCGCGGGGATGGAACAGGCGGAGAGCAGCGCCATGCGGATGATCTGGTTGGGGTTCAGCACCGGCATGATGCCCGTGACCACCGGCGTCTTGACGCCCTCCTTATAGAGCCGTTCGTAAAGGTTTATCACGGCGCCGGTGTCGAAACACAGCTGCGTGATGAACAGGTCCACGCCGAGCTCTGCTTTCAACTTCATATATTCGATATCCTGCTCCAGCGACGGGCTTTCCACATGCGCTTCCGGATACGCGGCAGCCGCCACGATAAAGCCGGGGCGCTTTTTAATTTCCGCAATCAGGTCGGTCGCGTGGCGGTAGTGCGTGAATGCGGTCTCGCGGTCCATGCCCGCCGGCACGTCGCCGCGCAGCGCCAGCACGTTGCGAACGCCCTTTGCCTCCAACGTGTCCAGTATCTCGGAAATCGTGGCGGGGGTCGCGCCCACGCACGTCAGGTGCGCGATGGCGTCAAGGCCCATCGAACTCACCCGGGAGACGACTTCCAACGTGCGATCGCGGTTGCCGCCGCCCGCGCCGTACGTCACGCTGACAAATACGGGCTGCCGAACGGCCAATCGGTCGATGGCGAAATAGACGGTGGACATGGGCATATCCTTTTTGGGCGGGAAAAATTCAAGGGAAAACGCGCTCTCTTTGGCGGCCAGCTGCCGGATAATACCCATAGACCTGCACTCCTGTAATTCTAAATATTGTATGATTAGAAACAGTGTTATTAAACCATAAAGCCGGGGCGCTTTCAAGTGGTTGAATAATGGCGAAAGAAGGTGTATCATGGCTGAGAGGTGTGCCATGGAGGTTTTCCCGTATCTGCCGTTTGTACCGGATAAAAAAACGGTGATGCGGCGGCTGGGTTCGCAAAAAGCGTCGCTGCCAGCGGAGCTGTCGGATAATATCGACGCGCTGCTGCGGCAGGCGGAATCCGCATTTACGGTGCGCGCAAAGGCTGCGATTTTTCCGCTGGAGCATCTGGACAGCGCGCATGTCAGCATCGCAGGGGCAGTGGTGGAATCGGCCATGCTCGCGCGGCTGCTGGAAAAAAGCTCTGCCGCCTATGTGATGGGAGCTTCCATCCCTGCGTGGGACGTGGAGAAAATCAGCGAAGCCATGCTGGCTGGGGAAGGGCTGAAAGCCATCGTGTTCGACGCGTATGCTTCCGAATATGTGGACGGCGCGCTGGACGTGCTCATCGCCCGCAAGAACGAGGCGTTAAGGCGCACCCGGCAGAAGCTGACGAAACACCGGTTCAGCCCGGGCTATGGCGACCTGGATATCGCGTATCAGAAGGTGTTTTTTGACCTGCTGGATATGCGGACGCTGGACGTGACGATAAATGAAAACTATCTGCTGTCGCCGGAAAAATCGGTGATTGCGATAGCCGGAGTGGAATAATTGAAGACGATAGACGGACTTAATTTTTTGGACTTTCTCAAACATCGCATCATGGTGCTGGACGGCGCGACAGGCACCGCGCTGCAGCGCAGCGGCATGGGCCCCGGCGTTTGCCCGGAGCTGTTTGCGCTGGAACATCCAGAGATTTTAACCGATGTGCAGCGGCGCTATATTGACGCCGGCGCGCAGGCGATATATACGTTCACGATGGGCGCGAACGCGCACAAGCTGAGCGAGTTTTCGCTGCGGCGCGACGTGCGCCGCATCAACGCGGAGCTGGCTGCGCTGTCCGTCAAAACGGCGGGAAGCCGCGCTTTCGTCGGCGGCGACGTCAGTTCCACCGGCTTGTTCCTGGCGCCGCTGGGGGATCTGGAATTTGAGCAGGCGGTGGACATATACCGGGAGCAGATATCCGCTTTGGCGGAAGCCGGCGTGGATTTCATCGTGATCGAGACGATGATCGACATCCAGGAGGCGCGCGCCGCGGTGATCGCCGCCAAGGAGTGCTGCGACCTGCCGGTGGTGGCGAGCATGACGTTTGACACCCACGGCCGCACGCTCACCGGCACCAGCCCTGCAGCCGCCGCCATGACGCTGATTTCGGCCGGGGCGGACGTGGTGGGGCTCAACTGTTCGACCGGGCCGGCGGAGATGGTACCGCTGGTGGAGGCGATGAAGGCGGTGTCCAGCGTGCCGCTGCTGGTCAAGCCCAACGCGGGCATGCCGCGCATCGAAAACGGCCGGACGCTGTTCGACATGTCGTGCGAACAGTTTAGAACATATATAAAGCCGCTCTGCGAGGCGGGCGCCAACATGATCGGCGGCTGCTGCGGCACGGACCCGGACTATATACGGGCTATCTCCGACGAGGTTGCTTCGCTTTCGCCTGTGCCGTGGAGGCAGGAGATGCCGGCGGCGCTGACCTCGGTATCCGATGAGGTGTATATCGGCAAAAGCTTTGCCGTGATCGGCGAGCGGATAAACCCTACCGGCAAGCCCAAGCTTAAAGAAGCGCTGCGCGCAGGCCACTTCTACGAAGTGCTGGACATGGCGCTCGAGCAGAAGGACAGCGGCGCGCATATACTGGACGTCAACGTGGGGCTGCCCGGCGCCGATGAGATGCAGCTGATGAAAAAAGCCATCGAGATGCTGTCGGTGAGGGCCAAGCTGCCGCTTTCCATCGATTCCTCCAATCCCGATGTCATCGAGAAAGCGCTGCGCATCTATCCGGGGCGCGCGCTGGTCAACTCGATGTCCACCAAGACCGAGCATTTAAATGCGCTGCTGCCGCTGATACGGCGATATAAGCCGATGTTTATACTGCTGCCCATCGGCGATGACGGCATCCCGCAGACCGCCGAAGGCCGCATCGCGGAGATAATGAAGGCTTATGAGACCATTTCGGCGGCGGGCATCGGCAAGGACAGCATACTGGTGGACGGCCTGGTGATGGCAGTTTCCTCCGACCCCAAGGCCGCGAAAGAGACGCTCAAGGTGGTCCGGTGGTGCACGGAGAACGGTTTTCATACCGTGCTGGGCATATCCAACGGCTCTTTCGGCTTGCCGGAGCGCCGCTTCCTCAACGCGGCGTATCTGGTGATGGCGATGGGCTGCGGGCTTTCCGCCGCCATCATGAACCCCAACGACAAGCAGATGATGGATATGTGCTGCGCGGCCCAGGCGCTGACGGAACGCGACGAGGGTTTTACGCAGTACATCGGGCGGTTTGGCGAAACCCGGGCGCCGGAGGCGGAGACGGCCAGCGTGACGGACGCCATACTCACCGGCAAGAAAAAGATTATCGCTTCGCTTATCGACGCGGAGATCGCGAGCGGCGCAACGCCCGAGGCCATTATCAACAACATGATTATTCCGGCGCTGCGCCGGGTGGGCGACCTTTATGAGCAGCGCGTGTACTATCTGCCGCAGCTGATATACAGCGCCGAGGCGGCGCAGGCTGCCTTTGGCTATCTGGAGCGGCATTTTGCCCCGGCCGGTTCCACGGTTAAAAAGAAGGTCGTGATGGCGACGGTGAAAGGCGACATCCACGACATCGGCAAAAACCTGGTGGTGATGCTGATGAAAAACCACGGGTTTGAGGTGATCGACCTCGGCAAGGACGTGCCCGCACAGACCATCGTGGATACGGCCAGGGAGCACGACGCCGATGTCATCGGCTTGTCAGCCCTGATCACGACGACGGCGCGCGAGATGGAAAAGGTGGTGCGGATGGTCCGCGAAGCGGGCCTTCGTGCCAAAGTGATCGTGGGCGGCGCGGTGATTACAGAAGATTATGCCAGGAGCATTGGCGCGGACGCCTACGCCCCCGACGCGGCGGGCGCGGTGAAAGCGGTAACAAAGCTGCTGGAATAAAAATTTTGATATTTGGGAGCAAAAAATGAACATCGAGATCGACACCCACACGCACACCGTGCTGTCGGGGCATGCCCATTCTACGCTGATCGAGAACGCGGCATGGGCGAAAAAAGCGGGGCTTTCCGGCTTCGTGGTGACAGACCACGGCCCGGCGATACCGAGTGCGCCGCCGGATTTCAACCTCTCGACTTTAAGATACCTGCCGGAGAGTATCGACGGGGTGCGCGTGTACCACGGCGTGGAAGCCAATATTGTGGACTTTGAGGGCACGCTGGATATCCGTGAGAAATACCTGAAAATGCCCCATTTTGTTATCGCCGGAATCCACGAGATCGTGATCCGCTCCGGCGGCAGGAGCAAGGATACCCAAGCGGTCGTCGGCGCGCTGCAGAATAAGTACGTGGATGTCATTTCCCACCCGGACAACCCGAGCTATTCGCTGGACTACGAAGCGGTGGTCAAGGAAGCTGCCCGGCTGAACAAGCTGCTGGAAGTCAATGACCATTCCTTTGAATTCCGCCCGGGCGGACTGGAAAACGCATATATTTATCTGCCGCTGTGCATCCGGTACGGCGTGCGCATTGTGGTGTCCAGCGATGCGCATTCGGCGTTCGGCATGGGCAAGTTTGACGCGGCGCTGCTCGCACTGGGAAATCTTGATTTCCCGTCAGAGCTTATCGTGAACGCGACAAAAGAGCGGTTTGAAGACTATCTGGCGGAACGCAGCAGGCGGGTTGGCTTAAAGTAACCCGCCTTTGCTTATGCCCAAACACACCGGAGATTGGCATGTAAGTTTGTTCGTACTGCTAAAAAACTTTGATACCCATATGCACCGGTTTATGATACTATATAGACATCATTATTTATTTCATTGATGGTATCAGGAATCATACATACGTACTACGGAGGTTTTTTGTGGAATGGATATGGTAATGGAGAAAATTGGCGCGTTGAAAGAGGAGAGGTCTTTTAAAAACCTTTACTCGATCATATGCAGCCATGGCGATGCCGTTGCGGCGGAGTACCAGGAAGACGGCGAAATTCGTAAACTCACATATGCCGACTATGAGCGCATTTCGGTGGTCGCTGCGGATAAACTGTCCCGCCTGCTGGACGGCATCGAGAAGAATACGTTTGTGGCGCTGCGGCTGCCAAACGGCCCGCTTTGGCCCGTTGCCTTCTGGGCGATTATCATGGCCGGTTACCGGCCGCTGCTGGTGGACGCGAATGCGGACGATGCGGCGGTGATGCATATTCTGCGCCAGGCCGGATCGCGCACCATCGTGACGGATTCGCCGGTGAATGTGGGCGGCGTGAAGGTGATCAAGGCGGATTCGTTCCTCAGCCTGGACGCTGAAACCACTTCGTATATCCCCGTGTTTGGCGACGCCATCGCGCTGTGCACTTCGGGTACCACCGCGACGCCCAAAGTCTACGTATACAAGGAAGATGCCATTTGCGAGCAGGTACTGCTTGCCGAATACATCTATCAGAATAACCAGGACATCATCCACAACGGGCCCATCAAGCAGCTGGCGTTTCTGCCGTTCCACCATATATTCGGCCTGATTGCCGTGTATTTGTGGTATACGTTTTTCGGCAAGACCATTGTCTATATCAAAAACCGCACGGCGGACGTGATACTGTCAGCCTGTAAGGAACACAAGGTGACGCATATTTACGCTGTGCCGCTGCTGTGGAACAACGTGGCCAAGGGCATACTGCGCAAGGCAAAACTGCAGGGCGAAGAGGTTTACGACAGGCTGATGAACGCCAGCGACCTCAGTATCAAACTGCAGCGCCGGCTCGGCAAGGTGGGCCGCAAACTGGTTTCCAAGCTGTTCTTCAAGGACCTGCAGCAAAAGCTGGTGGGCGACAGCATCCAGTTTATGATCAGCGGCGGCGGGCATATCCAGCCGGAAACGCTGAAGATCATCAACTCGATAGGCTATCCGCTGGTTTCCGGCTTCGGCATGACGGAGACGGGCATCGATTCGGTGGAACTTTCGGACGACATCGACAGGAAGCTGGACGCCAGCGTGGGCAAGCCGTTCGCGCCGATGGAGTTCCGCATCGTCTACGAGCGTCCGGGCGACAATACGGGCGAGCTGCAGATATACGGCAAGGCGATGCATTCGGGCCGCATGGTGGACGGCGTGTACATCCCGCGTGAAGACGGCTGGTTTTCCACCGGGGATATTGCGCGCGAGGAAAACGGGCGTTTTTATATCGAAGGCCGCGTAAAGGACGTGATCGTGGGCGAATCCGGCGAGAACGTGTATCCCGACGAACTGGATGACAGCTTCTCGGAGC
>JAAXZP010000020.1 GCA_012719815.1 Christensenellaceae bacterium | reverse complement strand
CGTCATCATGCCGGGCCTTATCAATACGCACGGCCATATCTACAGCGCGTTCGCACGCGGCATGAGCTTAAAGAACAGCAAGGTGTCCAAAAACTTCACGCAGATACTGGAGAACCTGTGGTGGCGCGTGGACCGGGCGCTGGAACTGCCGGAGATCGAATACAGCGCGTACACAACGTATATCGAAGGCATCCGCAACGGCGTGACCACTGGGTTCGACCACCACGCCAGCGCGGGGCGCGTGCCGGACAGCCTTTTCACCATCGCGGAGGTGGCGAAAAAGCTGGGCGTGCGCACATCGCTGTGTTATGAGGTGTCGGACAGGGACGGCGAAAAAATCGCCGACGAGGGCATTAAAGAAAACGCGGATTTCATCGCCTATGCCAAAGGGCAGGACGACGATATGATAAAAGGCCTGTTCGGCCTGCACGCTTCATTCACGCTGTCCGACAGGACGCTGGAAAAATGCGTCGCGGCGGCGAACGGAGCCGGGTTCCATGTGCACGTGGCCGAGGGCATTGACGACCTGTACGACAGCCTGAAGAAATACGGCAAGCGCGTGGTGGAGCGGCTGCACGACGCTTCCATACTGGGGCCGCAGAGCATCGCGGTGCACTGCATCCACATCAACGCGCGGGAGATGGATATACTTAAAGACACCGATACCATCGTGGTGCACAACCCGGAGTCCAACATGGGCAACGCGGTGGGCTGCTCGGCGGCGCTGCACATGATGGAAAAGGGCGTGTTGATGGGCCTCGGCACCGACGGCTATACCACCGACATGCTGGAGTCTTTCAAAGTTGCAAACATACTGCATAAGCACAACCTTGGCGACCCCAGCGTGGGCTGGGCCGAGAGCGCACAGATGCTGCTGGTCAACAACGCAAAAATATGCGCCCGCTATTTCAACAAGCCGCTGGGCGTCATCGACAAAGGCGCTTATGCGGACATCATCGTAGTGGATTACGAAGCACCCACACCCATTACCGAAAGCAATACGTCGTCGCACATACTGTTCGGCATGATGGGCCGCAGCGTACGCTCGACGATGATAAACGGACGCTTTGTGATGAAGGACCGCGAAATTTTGACTGCGGACGAACGGGAAGTTTACCGCAAGGCGCGGGAACTGGCCGCCGCTTTCTGGGAAAGGGCTTAGCGTCCGCCAAACGATAAAGGGGAGAACTCAATGAGCGAAATCATGACGCCGATGCCGTTTGATATGCTGATGCGCTGGATGATCACGGAATACCGTGAGCGTGGCAGCGTATTTGGCGTATATAAAAACAAATTCTATCGCAGCCGGTCGGGCCAAAAGGTCAGCATACTGGGGAAAGAGCTCAGCAGCCCGCTGGGGCCGGCGGCAGGCCCCAACACGCAGCTGGCGCAAAACCTGGTCGCATCGTATGTGGCGGGTTTGAGGTTCATGGAGCTCAAAACCGTACAGACGATGGACGGCGAGGAGCTGCGCAAATGCATCCCGCGCCCGTGCATCAACGCCCAGGACGAGGGCTACAACGTCGAATGGTCCACCGAACTCACGGTGCAGCAGGCGTATGAGGAATACGTCAAAGGCTGGTTTGCCGTGCATGTGGCGATGAAGGAGTTCGGGCTTTCGGATGTATCGGACGTCATGTTCAACATGAGCGTGGGGTACGACTACGCCGGCATTACGTCCGAGAAAATCGACAGCTTCATAAATAACCTCGCGGACGCGAGCGGCACCGAGGTTTTCCGGGAATGCCGTCAGTGGCTGCTTAATAACCTCGATCTGTTTGAAAACATAACGGCTGAGGACATCGAGGCGATACCTAAAACCGTATCGTCGTCCATCACGCTGTCCACGCTGCACGGATGCCCGCCGGAGGAGATCGAAAAGATCGCGCACTACTTCCTGACCGTCAAAAAGATGGATACCTTCATTAAGGTGAACCCAACGCTTTTAGGCTACGAGTTTGTGCGCGATATACTGAACAGGCTGGGCTACGGCTACGTCACTTTTGACACGCGGCATTTCGAACAGGACCTAAAGTTCCCCGACGCGGCGGCGCTGATCGGCCGGCTGATGGAGACCGCAAAACAGCAGGGGCTGAGGTTCGGCGTCAAGGTGACCAACACGTTCCCGGTGCAGATCAAAAACGGCGAACTGCCCGGCGAGTTCATGTATATGTCCGGACGGGCGCTGTTCCCGCTCAGCATCAACGTGGCAAGAAAGCTCAGCAACTATTTCAACGGCAAACTGCCCATCTCGTATTCTGGCGGCGCGGATGCGTTCAACATTGAGCGCATACTGAAAACCGGCATCATGCCCGTCACGTTTGCCACCACGATTCTGAAGCCGGGCGGCTATGCCCGCGGCAAACAGCTCAGCGAGAAAGCGGAGAAAGCCGTATATGAGGGCGAGGGCATCGACGTGGCGGCGCTCAATGAGCTGGCGGACAGCGTGGTTTCCGACCCGCACATATTAAAGGACGCGCGTGAGGTGGATTCCCGCAAGACGGATTCCCGCCTGCCGCTGTTCGACTGTTTCAAAGCGCCGTGCAGACAGGGCGGCTGCCCCATTGAACAGCAGATACCGGAATACCTGCAGTGTGTGGCGCGGGGCGATTACGACAGGGCGTTTGAAATCATTGTGATCGACAACGCTTTGCCCGCGGTGACGGGGGAGATATGCAGCCACGTGTGCCAGACGAAGTGCACGCGCATCGACTACGACGAACCGCTGCAGATTCGGCAGGCCAAGCGCCTGGCTTCTCAGAATGCGCAGCAGAAATATATCGACAGCGTAAAGCCCGTGCCGCTGCGTACCGACAAAAAGGTCGCGGTGATAGGCGCGGGTCCGGGCGGCATCGCGGCGGGCGTGTACCTGCGCCGCAACGGCGTGGACGTGACGGTCTACGAGCGGCGCGAAAAGCCCATGGGCGTGGTGCAGTACCTGATACCGGAATTCCGCATATCGCAGGCTGCTATTGACCTCGATTATCAGATGGCGGTAAAGACGGGCGTTCAGTTCCGTTTCGGCGTAAAGGATATCAATGTTGCAAAACTTAAAAGCGAATACGACTACGTCGTCATCGCGACAGGAGCGTGGAAAGAGGGTGCATGCCCGGTGAAGCGCGGCGGCGACAACACGATAGACGCGCTGAGCTTTCTCGAGCGTTCCAAGGCGGCGAACTGCAGGCTGGACCTCGGAAAATCGGTCGCGGTAATCGGCGGCGGCGACGTGGCGATGGACTGCGCCCGCGCTGCGATGAGGGCAAACGGCTCGCCCAAAGTGACGATCGTTTATCGGCGCACGCGCGAATTCATGCCCGCGCAGCCGGAAGAAATCCGCCTGGCGCTGGAAGACGGGGTGGAGTTGCTGGAACTGTTGGTGCCTGTATCTTATGAGAACGGCCTGCTGACGGTGGAAGTCATGAAGCTGGGCGAAAAAAGCGAAGACGGCCGCCGCAGCGTGGTGCCTACGGGCGAGACAAAAGAGCTGCCCTTCGATACGGTGATTAACGCGGTAGGGGCCCGCGTGGACACGGAACTGTTCGCGTGCGACGCTATCGACCGGACGGACAGCGGCTACGCAGTAGTGGACGAACAAAGCTGCCAGACCAGCATGGAGGGCGTATACATATCCGGCGACTGTCGCCGCGGCGCGTCCACCATCGTGGAAGCCATGGCGGACAGCAAGCGCATCGCTAAAGATATACTCGCCAGGCTGGGGCTTTCTCACGATTTTGTGCGCATACAGCGGGAAACGAACGCGGATAATATCCGCAGCTGCCGCGGGGTTCTGGCGGACAGCCTCTGCAATTCCAACGATGCCGCGCGGTGCCTGAACTGCGATGCGGTGTGCGAGGTGTGCTGCGAGGTATGCCCCAACCGCGCCAACGTAAGCGTTATGGTGGAAGGGCGCCCGCAGATCGTGCATGTGGACGGCATGTGCAACGAGTGCGGCAACTGCGGCATATTCTGCCCGTACATCGGGCTGCCTTATAAGGATAAGTTTACATTGTTCTGGAGCGAGGAAGGCTTCAGGGACAGCGAAAACCGCGGCGTGCTGTTTGAAAACGATGAACAAATACTGGTCCGCGACGAAGACGGACGGGAATATAGATGCAATTTGGATGATCCGCGGCTGTCGGATGAATACAGGGCGGTCATCAGGACGATTCGGGAGGACTGCGGCTACCTTATACCGTAAGGAGAGCACATGGTTACATTTGAACTGAACGGCAGGCTGGTACAAACGGATGCCGACAAAAACCTGCTCACCTTCCTAAGGAAGGATATGGGTATCAAATCCGCCAAAGACGGTTGCAGCGAGGGCGCCTGCGGCACATGCAGCGTACTGGTGGACGGCGTATCGCGCCGCGCCTGCACGCTTCAGGTCCGGAAACTCGACGGCAAGCGCATTGTCACCGTCGAAGGCCTTTCGGACTACGAGAAACAGGTATACGCATACTGCTTCGCCAAGGCGGGTGCGGTGCAGTGCGGTTTTTGCATCCCCGGCATGGTGATCAGCGCCAAGGCGCTGCTGGACAAGAATCCTTCGCCCACGCGAAAAGATGTTGCGCAGGCGCTGGTGGGCAACATCTGCCGCTGCACCGGCTACCAGAAGATATTTGACGCCATATTGATGGCGGCAGAGTTTTTCCGCGAACATAAAGAGGTGCCGGAATACAGGACTAACGGGCGAGTCGCGGAAGACGTGTTCCGTATCGACGCGTACGCCAAGACGCTGGGCATCGGAGAGTATGTGGACGACATGGAGCTGCCGGACATGGTTTTTGCCAGCGCGGTGCGCAGCGCATACCCCCGGGCAATAGTGAACGACATCGACGCATCCGAAGCATTGGCGTACCCCGGCGTGATCGCGGTGATAACGGCTGAGGACATTCCCGGCCACAATAAGCACGGCCATCTCGTAAAAGACTGGGACGTGCTGATTGCCAAAGGCAACACCACGCGGTATGTGGGCGACGCCATCGCGCTGGTTGTGGCGGAGACGGAGGAAGCCCTTGCGGAGGCGAAGAAGCTGGTCAAAATCAGCTATACGCCGCTTGAGCCTATCACATCGCCGCGGATGGCTCTGGAAGAAGGCGCGCCGAAGCTGCATGAGTCGGGCAACGTGCTGCGCCGCGACAGGGTAAAACGCGGCGGCGACGTGGAAGAAGTGTTTGCGAAATCCAAATACGTGGTCAGCCACGTCTATCGCGTGCCGTTTACCGAGCATGCGTTTATGGAGCCCGAATGCGCCATTTGCCGCAACGACGGGGAAGAAGGGCTGACGCTGTATACAGCCGGCCAGAACATATACGACGAGCAGCGCGAGATTGCGTACGTGCTGGGGCTGCCGCCCGAGAAAATCCGCGTCATCAGCAAGCTGGTGGGCGGGGGCTTTGGCGGCAAGGAGGACATGAGCGTTCAGCATCACGCGGCTTTGGCTTCTTATATTACGGGGCGCACCGTCAAGGTGAAGCTGACGCGGCAGGAGAGCATTATCGTGCATCCCAAGCGCCACGCGATGGAAATCGAGATGACCACCGCCTGTGACGAGAACGGCATGCTGACCGGCATGAAAGCGCGCATATTGGCGGACACCGGCGCTTATGCTTCTCTGGGCGGCCCGGTAATACAGCGGGCCTGCACGCACGCAGCTGGGCCTTATCAATACCCGTGCGTGGATATTGAAGGAATGGCGGTGTATACCAATAACCCGCCTGCCGGGGCGTATCGCGGTTTCGGCGTGCCGCAGAGCCTGTTTGCGACGGAGTGCAACCTGACGGAGCTGGCCTCGCTTGTGGGTATATCGCCGTGGGAGATACGCTATCGCAACGCCATCGTGCCGGGCGGCATACTTCCCAACGGCCAGATAGCAGACGAAACGACGGCATATAAGGAATGCCTGGAAGCGATAAAAGAAGCATACGAGAGGCATCCCGTTGCGGGCATCGCCGGCGCCATCAAGAATACCGGCCTCGGCGTGGGCGTACCGGATACCGGGCGCTGCATCGTGTCGGTGGAAGACGGCAAGGTGCACGTGCGCACCGGTGCGGCGCGTATCGGGCAGGGGCTGGACACCGTGGTGCTGCAGATGGCGTGCCATACGCTAGACATGACGCCGGATTTCATCGTCGTGGAACCGCCGGATACGCGGCGCACCCCGAATTCCGGCACCACGACGGCGTCCCGCCAGACGATGTTCACCGGAGAAGCTGTGCGCAGGGCCTGCGAGAGCCTGAAGAAGGAACTGGACAGCGGCAAAACGCTGGCCGACCTCGAGGGCCAGGAGTTCTATGGCGAATTTACCTGCATCACCGACCCCATCACCACCGACAAGGAGCACCCGTACAGCCACGCGGCGTACTCCTATGGCGTGCAGGTGGTGGCGCTGGACGAAGAGGGCAAGGTGGAAAAGGTATATGCCGTATACGACGCGGGGCAGGTCATCAACCGCAAGAGCGCCGAGGGCCAGGTGGAAGGCGGCATCGTGATGAGCCTGGGATACGCGCTGACGGAGGATTATCCGCTCAAAGACTGCGTGCCCCAGGCAAAATACGCCAAGCTCGGCCTGTGGCGCGCCAACGCCGTGCCTGAAATTGAAGTGAAGTTCGTCAGCGCGCCGGTAAAGGGGGAGGCCGCATACGGCGCGAAGGGCATCGGCGAGATATCGTCCATACCGACGGCTCCCGCTGTGGCCGGGGCGTATTTCAAGCGGGACGGGGTGCTGCGCACCAGTCTGCCGCTTGAGGGGACGCCATACAGAAAGTAAGGTGAGTACGCGGTGATTATCAGAAACGGGCTTGTGGTGCTGGAAGACAGCGTGCGCCAGACGGATGTGCGCATCGAAAACGGCGTGATTTCGGAGCTGGGAGATGGTTTGGCCGGCGACGACGTCATCGACGCGGCGGGCAGGTATGTGCTGCCGGGCGGCATCGATGTGCATACGCACTTTTGCCTGGACGTGGGTTTTGCAGTGGCGCAGGACGATTTTTATACAGGCACGGTGGCGGCTGCGTGCGGCGGCACCACCACCATCGTCGACCATCCGGGCTTCGGGCCTGCGGGCTGCAGCCTGGATCATCAGATAAAGTT
>JAAXZP010000167.1 GCA_012719815.1 Christensenellaceae bacterium | reverse complement strand
GTATGCCAGTGATCTCATAAACCCGCCGGTTTCCCAGCCTGCTGTCCACAAGCCTGTCTGTTCCCGCCGTCCTCGCATCCCGATAATGATACGGCAACTCAAGCAAATCTCCCGTATCATCCAACAGCCCGTAATCAAGCCCCCAAGTATCCACACCGATGCTATCCAGGTGGCCGCCATATTGCGCTGCATACTTTCTGAGCGCCTCCAGTATCGCTTCATAGAAACGGTAGACATTCCACCGAAGCGTTCCGCGAACCAGCAGCCCTTGCGTCGGGAACCGATGCAACTCCTCCATTTTCAGTTTCCCATCCTCAAGCCAGCCCACCACTGCCCGGCCGCTTTCCGCGCCCAGGTCAAACGCAATATGCTTCAATCCCTTTTCAGCCATACTCAACGCCCTCTTTCATAACATGCTGGGGTTACTCGATCCCCGCTATAGCCTTGAGTTGTCCGATATCAAGCGGATAATTGCCAAACTCCTTGATTGCATCTAAAAACGCCTTATAGTTGACCGGATTAATTCCTCGGTGGATAGAGTTTGACGATGAAATGATATGCCCTCCACCCACAGAACCCTCCAGCATGCACAACGCTGTTTCGCGGCGTACATCCTCCACGCTTTTATCAACAAGGGTCTTAACGCAATCCACGTTGCCCTTGAGCGCAATACGGTCGCCGTAGTTTTGCTTCATATATGACATGCTCATATTGCCCAGCGGATCGATGGGATCAAGACAGTCGATTCCGGTATCTACTAAGTCATCCACCACCGCGCGCAGGTCGCCGTCCGAATGCTTAATGACGAACAGTCCGGTCTTTTTTATGTTCTGCACCAACCGTCTAAAATGCGGCAGGACTTGCTCCCGATACATTTTTGGGGAAAGCAGCAGACCTGTATTGTTTGCAATATCATCGCCCAAGACAACAATTTCTACTCCTAGCTCCTTTAGGTTGCAGGCAATCCGCGTGCTATATTCGACGCACATTTCCATCAGCATGCTCGCCAGTTCGGGTTGGAGATAAAACGACATAAGGAAATTCTCAAACCCCATCAGGTCGCGCGGCTGTGAGAATACGTCCTTTACCCGAGCCACAATGGCAATCTCACCTTCCGATTCGTCCATAGCGCGGCGTATGGCATCGAACCGGTATTCGGCATCGGGGTCAGGTATCTCCAGCTTCTTGAAATCTTCTTCGTCCTTAATTGGATACTCCACAGGCGTCGGATACTCGTCGTAGGATATACGCAGAACGCCCCACTCGTCACGGTAATGCTTGGAGTCTACAACGGTTTTCTTTTCAGTCAGAGATACCGAAATACCGTCAACACCCATCTGGCGCGCAAACTCAAGCTGCGACCGCGTTCCTGTGATCGCCTCTGTCACATCAGGATTCAGCACCCATTCCAACGTCGGCACTCTATCCGGCTCCTGTCTCCGCAAAGCGCAGAGCAATCTCTCCCTGCCTGTCATATGTCAGCCTCCCAGCGTGTTGATGCCCGTGTTTCCGCGCTCGCGCGCGATCTTTTCCGCATATCCGCCACGACGGTAATTGGCAATCGGGTCAACATCCTCCAGACCCATTTCTTCGCGTACGACGGCCAGCAACGGCTCAACATCCGTCTCAAATGCTTCCATCAATATTTTGTTGGCCATAATCACATCGTAGTTTTCCTGGGCCTCGCGCAGCGCTTTGCGATCTATCATCAATGCCTTGGCAAGAGATGTCTGGATATTCATCACCGAATAAATGATCCCCTCGATGCTCGGCTCAATATTATGCGACTGATCCAACATATAGGTAATGTCGGTATCGAGCCCATCCAGTTCCGCATCTATAATCTCTTTGTATATCATAAACAGATCAAACGGCTGCACCGTTCCGGTAATCAGGTCATCATCTGCATACCGATGGTTATTGAAATGGAAACCGCCCAGCATTCCTTCGTCCAGCAGCGTTGAGACTATGTGCTCGACATTGACCCCGTGAAGGTGGTGTCCCAGATCGACAAGCACCTTCGCTCTGGGGCCTAGCTTTTGACAGTTCAGCATCGATACGCCCCAATCGCACACATCAGTCGTATAGAAAAACGGTTCAAACGGCTTATATTCCAACAGCATTCGCATATCATCGTCCATCGCGTCATAAAGCACTTTCAACCCCTCATACAGCCGGTGCTTTCGTTCACGAAGCGAATCCTGTCCCGGGTAATTTGTCCCGTCGGCCACCCACATGCCGATGCATTTGGAGCCCATTTCCCGCGCGATATCCACACATTCAAGCAAATGTTTTCGGACCATTTCACGCGTTTCAGGCTGGGGGCTGCAAATGCTGCCGAATCGGTACTCCTGGCCTAGAAACGTATTGGGATGAAGCGTCCCAATACGCAGTCCTTTTTCCTGCGCATATTCACGTACCGGCGCATATCGTCCATCCTCAGTCTTATCCCAGCAAACATGTGACGCCATTACCGGGCAAACGCCCAAAACGCGCTGTATCTCAGCGCAATCATCAATTTTATCCCAAATATGACGCGCCGCCCCCTGTTCACGGAACGTGCCGTAACGTGTACCGGAATTCCCGACTGCCCAAGAAGGCAGCTCAATAACCTGCTTTTTCAGCTTTTCCTTGATATTCTCGATATCCAAGCCTCTTGCCGATGCAATCTCACATAAGCTATCGTACCTGTCTTTCAATCTGACTTTCATTCTATCCCTCTTTTCTTTCACAAGGTTCTATTTAAACCCTGGAGTCTTGGCCAACTCCAGGCCTTAGTCGATCTGCCTGAAAAACATCCATCAGAGCTCATGTGCTCTCGCGAACGACCAGTTTGCCTTTGAATATCACCCGGTCTTCCACGTCTGTAATCCCGTTGGCTTTCTTAATCAATATCTCCGCAGCGGTACGGCCAATCTGCTTAATCGGCTGGGCGATGGTTGTCAACATCGGCTCAACGAATTCACAAAGACTGATGTTGTCATACCCTACCACCTTAATCTGTTCGGGAATTTTTATACCGCTGATCTTGAGGTGTTTAATAATACTGATAGCCATATAGTCCGTTGCCGCCATTACAGCATCCGGCGGCTGTTTCAGGCCGAGAAAGTATTTAACAGCCTCCCGCCCAATATTTGGCTGATGCTCACGCAGCTCTGCCGCGCCGCAATTATAGACAAGATCTTCCTCAAATTCCAATCCGCAATCCGCAAGGCCTTTCAAATATCCTTCGTATCTGTGCCGAACCGAATCAACATGGTTAACGTATGCGATTCGGCGGCACCCGCGCTCATACAGGAACCTGACCGCTTCAGCGCTGCTTTCCCGGCCCTCAGTAATGACAAAAGACGCATCCGGCACGTCGGTAACAACATTGTCAAGAAATACTACCGGTATCTTTTTTGACAAAGCCAGAAAATAAGCTATATTCTCGTCGTTCTTTTCATAGGTGTTATAGAGTATTCCTTCAACATTGCGCTTGCAAAGCTCAATAGCACTATTGATCTCCTGTTTGGAATCCTTATGGGTGTTAGAAATGATCACTCTATATCCATACTGAAGCGCCATTTCGTCTACGCCCATAAACAACTCATTATAATAAACATTGGAATAGTCGGGCGTCAGCAGGCCTATGGTCTTCGTCTTTCCTGTACGAATACCACGCGCCAAAAACGATGGTGAATAGTCCAACTCTTTGATCGCTTTTTCGACAGCAATGCGTGTTTCTTCCTTTACTGGGCCATTACCTGTCAGTACTCTTGATACTGTCGATTTTGAAACCCCCGCCAAGCGGGCAACATCATGAATATCCGGCATATAGTTCATCTCCTTTTATGGGATTATTCCCATTCTCAAGAAGAGACTAGCTTCACCTTTCAAATAGGCGAATAAACTATTCCTATCTACTTGTTAATGATCTCGTGGGATCGGCTGTTAATGACCTCGTGTTATGGGAGTTACTGATCTCGTGGTATCGGTTGAAAATCTTATGGTACCGTTCCCATTAAATATATTTATGTTATAACTACGTTTTTTGCAAAAGTCCAACTCTGTATTTAAAAAGTTACTCTAAGCTGTATGAATAGATTCTATATCCCGGCCTGCGCGTTCAAATTGAGGTTAAATCCGCATCCTCCCCATGCCTGGTCAGCGAAGCAATCGGCAACGTTTCTATCAATATTCCGCCATCAACGAGTTCTCCAGGATGTGCTGCATAGCAGCCTTTGAAGAACACAACGCGCATTCTTCCGCGTTTTCCTCAGCGCGTTGTTCAGTACTTCAACTTCTCAATCGATTGTATGCAAACTGACAGTGGGACTGAGTAACTAACCGCTTTTCACACTACACTGCGCAAGATCCCGACATAAACTCATTCGCCCTTACCCCATGATACACGGCAAGGTTGAGCGCAGTTACCGTAAAGATTAAAAATGTTTCCACACAAAGGCATAATTCTATTCCTTTGCCGACTATATGCACCAGCATGAAGGCTATCAATACCGCTCAAACAAGATACCCAAACGCCTGTTCGGCTGGCGTTCGCTTATCGATTAATACAACAAAAAACCTCTCATCATCCGTGAGAGGTTCCAACGCCAAAAAAACAGACTGTCAGGCATTCAGGCTCTCAATATCCCGCTCTATCTGCGCCCGAAGCTCCTCGATGCTGCCAAATTTGCGCTCGTCGCGGATGCGCTTTCGGAACGACACGGAAATCGTCTTGCCGTAAAGGTCCTGACTCAGCGAGAGTATGTGTATCTCAATGCTCTCGCGCCCGCCCGAGGCCACCGTGGGATTGACGCCGATGTTGCAAACGCCCTGATATGTATTGCCGTCCAGCGATATGTCCACGCCGTAAACGCCGCGCAGCGGCACGATCTTCTCGGGCGCAACCATGAGGTTGGCGGTGGGATAGCCCAGCTTGCGGCTGCCGATGCCGCGGCCGGTTCCCACCGTGCCGGTCATCGTATACGCATAGCCCAGCAAATCCGCAGCTCGCTCCACGTTGCCCGC
>JAAXZP010000166.1 GCA_012719815.1 Christensenellaceae bacterium | reverse complement strand
GTCGTGTATAGCCTTATGTTGTAAGGGGAAATTAACTCTGACAGCCTGCGAAAACGAGGGAAAGGGGTTTTAGCGTGCCTTTAACGGTAAAAGATATACTGGAAAAAACATTTAAGCGTTCTTTTAAAGGATACGATGAGGACGAGGTTGATAGATTCCTCGATCAGATTATAGACGAATTCAAGGAACTGCAGAACGAGAACGCGGCGTTGAAGAGCGAGCTCGCGACGCTGCGCGAACAGGCGCGGAAGGGGAAGGAAGCTGAGGATACCATCATGAACACGCTGGTTTCCGCGCAGAAATCCGCCGAGCGCATCATCAACGACGCTACGCGCAAGGCTGAGCTGGTCATCAGCAGCGCCGAGGCCACCGCGCGCCAGAGGGCGGAACAGGTTGAGCAGGAGCTGAAGGAAGCGGAGGCCAAGCTGCAGGAGTTAAAGGCGTGCGCCCAGAACTTTGCTACCAGTTTTGCCAATATGGTCAACGCGCAGGCAGCTCATTTTGAGAAAACGTTCCGCAGCTATTTCGGGCAGGAGGAGACGCCGTTCGGCGGCATCAACACCGAGGCGCTTTCCCGCATTGATAAGGATCTTGCCGAAAGCCTGATGGACCTGCCACAGGAACCCGAGCCGGAACCGGAAGCGGAGACGCCCCCGGCGGACAGCGCGCCTGAAGAGGCGCCGCCGGCAGAAAGCGACAAGCCCAGCGAGGCGGCTGCTGCGGGTTCCGACGGGTTTATGGAGCTGTTTGAGATCAACAAAATGCTGGGCGAACTGGAATCCGGCACGTTTTCACCGGCTGTGGATGCCGACAAACCGGTCGAGTCTGCGGCGAAGCTGCCCGGTGACCTACCGGAAGAGCCGGTGGACGCGGATCAGCCCATATCCAGGAGCCTTGGCAGCAAGCCCAAATACGACGACTATTCCTGGATATACGAGAACGAGAAAGCGAACGATTTTTCAGTCGCCTTTAAGGATCCTAAGGAAAAGGATAACCTAAAATCGCTGATCGACGAAATCATCGACTGAGTCTTCTTTTGTGGGGATCCCCGCAGAGGGCTTTTTTGGTGTGTTCTGAAACGGGTGATAGCGGGCTTTTGCCGGTATGCAGTGTACGGCGTGTATTGCCTGCGGGTTTGGGGGCAATATATTATAAGCCCTGAGAATAGAAAACAAGGGCTGATTGAAAAAAGCATGGGGTTTGCTATAATGATGAAAGCCGCTCAGCGGAGCGTGAGCGAGGAGGGCTTAAATCCATGAAACTAACGATCGGCCAATTCAACGAATCTTTCCCGCCTATTGTAGACGGCGTTGCCAATGTCGTAAAAAACTACGCTTACTGGCTCAATAAAAAATACGGCTCCTGCTGCGTGGTGACGCCCAAGCATCCGGATGCCGTTGACGATTACGAATTTCCCGTGTACCGCTATTCTTCAGTCAGGGTGCCCACGCGGCACGAATACCGTTTTGGCCTGCCGCATATGCACACCACTTTCTGGCTGGACCTTAAGCGGATACCTTTTGATATCGTGCACGCGCACTGCCCTTTTTCCTCGGGGCTTGCCGCCCGGAGCATCGCGCGCAAGAAGGGAATACCGCTGGTGGCCACTTTCCATTCCAAGTATAAGGACGACTTCAAGGCGGCGCTCAAATCCGACGTGATCGTGGAAGGCGTGCTGCAGATGATCGCGGCGTTCTACGAATCCGCTGACGAAGTGTGGACCGTCAACGACGCTTCAGTGGAAACGCTGCGCGAATACGGTTACCGGGGCGATGTCTATATCATGGAAAACGGGTGCGATATCGACATCCGGTATCCAAACCCGGAGACGGACGCGCTGGTGGAGAGCCGTTTCGGCATACCGGCGGGCGTGCCGCTGCTGATGTACATCGGCCAGCATATCTGGCAGAAAAACCTTAAAATGCTGATCGAGGCCCTTGGCATACTGCACAGCAGAGGCGAAAAGTTCCACATGCTGTTTGTGGGCGACGGCCCGTGCCGGCAGGACATGGAGAAAATGGTGGCCGAGTTAGGCTTGACGGACTGCGTTACATTCGCGGGCCGTGTGCTGGACCGCGACCTGGTGGCCAGCATCTACCTGCGCAGCAGCGCGATGCTGTTCCCTTCGCTTTATGATACGTCGTCGCTGGTGCCGAGGGAGGCGGCGGCCTGCGGCTGCCCCGCCGTGCTGGTGCGCGGCGCCAGCACCGCTCAGGGCATCAGAGACGGCGAGAACGGCTTTTTGATCGACAACAGCGCCGATGCGCTCGCGGAAGCTATCACCTATATCCTCCGCCATCCCGACAAGGCGCGGCAGGTGGGCGAGAATGCCCGCAAAACCATATACCGCAGCTGGGAGGAGGCGGTGGACGCCGCTTACCAGAGATATCTCTACCTGATCGATCTGAAAAAGACCCAGATGAGAAAGCAAGCCTAGCGCCTGATTACAGAGGCCTGTGTATAGTCCCTCGCTGGCCGCGCGATGCTATTCTTGATAAATCTCAACCAATCTGATATGATGCATTGAGCGGTTTTCGGAGGGCAGATGAAAAGAAAAAGGCCGTATCTTTTTAGCTTCATATACATGGGGGTGACGGTTGTTGCCATTATCGTAATTCTCATGTTTGCGGCAGACCTGGACGAGATCAGGCAGGCGCTTGCCGGGTTTAATATCTGGTGGCTGTTTGCATGCGTGGCTGCGCTTCTGCTTTATTGGCTGGCGGACGCACTGCTGCTTTACGATATCACCCATTACATGTACCAAAAGGTTTCGTTTGGCCAATCCCTCAAGGTGGGGCTGATCGGCCTTTATTATTGCGCGCTCACGCCGTCCTCCACCGGCGGCCAGCCGATGCAGGTGGTCTATATGCGGCGCGACGGCATACCTGTGGGCACCGCCACAAGCATCGTGAGCATCAAGTTTGTGATTTACGAGCTGTCGCTGTGCGCGCTGTATATTGCCGGCATGTGCCTGCGCGGCAGCTATTTCTACACGAATCACAACGAGGCGTTCTGGCTGGCCGTGCTGGGCTTTGTCATCAACCTGATTGCGGTCGTGGTGATCATACTTGCGCTCGTGAACCAGAAGCTGGTGCTCAAAATCGGCTGCTGGGTGATCTCGCTGCTTGCCAGACTTCGAATAATAAAGAAAAAAGAGCAGGCCGTCGAGAATTTCGAGCACACGATAGAAGATTATCATGAGGCGGCAACCTATATAGCGAAGCACAAACTGCGCGCTTTTGGCTCTTTTTGGATATCGGTGCTGAACCTGTCGTTTCTGTTTGTAATACCGTATCTTATTTACCTGTCGTTCGGGTATTCGGCCAATAACATACTCGACGTGTTTACAATGGAGGCCATGCTGTTTCTGGCGGTGTCGTTTTTCCCGCTGCCCGGCGCGGCAGGCGCGTCTGAGACCGGATTCGTGTTTTTCTTCGGCCCGTTTTTCGGCGCGGCCAAGTATGTGGCGATGCTCATATGGCGTTTCCTTACCTATTACATGATGCTGATTGTGGGCAGCCTCATTGTGGTTTTCGATGAGGTCATATCGCTCAAACGCGTCAAAAAAGCCAAAGCGAACAGCGCTCCAAAATAACCGCTGAACACGCCCGGGGAAGTGCCCGGCGTCTTGTTTTATTGACACCGGCAGTGCCGTATGTTATTTTTGTGTGGGATTTTTTCTGATTTTGAAGGCACATACAGTGCTGGTTTTTTGGACAAGCGCCCGGCCGGCGGTCGGACGCAAGGGGAGATGTAATGGGGATTGGGCTGATTATTGTTATTGTGCTGGTATGCGCGTCGATATTCGTCAACGGGTGGACGGATGCGCCCAATGCTATTACCACAGTGGTGTCGACGCGCGTGTTGTCCCCCCGGGCAGCCGTGGGGCTGGCTGCAATATTCAACCTGCTGGGCGTGCGGCTGATGGGTTCGGCTGTGGCGGAAACGATCGGCAGCATCATACAGGATCCGCAGCCCGGCAACGATATACTCGTCACGCTGGCGGCTGCACAGATCGCCATCGTAGCATGGGCGCTCGGGGCATGGCGCTTCGGCATTCCCACAAGCGAGAGCCACGCGCTGGTTGCGGGGCTGACGGGAGCAGCGCTGGCCGGCGGAGGCCTGTCGTCCGTCAGCTGGGAAGCCTGGCAGAAGGTGCTGATCGGTCTGGGCGTATCGTCGGTGCTGGGGTTTGCGTCCGGCTGGCTGATGACGCTGGGGGTTTCCAAAGCGTTTGGCCGCATGAACCGGCGGCGCGCCAACAAGTTTTTTTCCTATGGGCAGATCATATC
>JAAXZP010000165.1 GCA_012719815.1 Christensenellaceae bacterium | reverse complement strand
TGGATGTGGACATAGGCGGCATCCCCAACTACCACATGGGGTAAGCTCCATCTGTTAAGCTATTCGCCCTGCCAGTATGCAAATAGGCCTGCTGATAAGCTTTCATGCGTCGAAAAAAACGGAAAGGGAAAGCCATATCCGGCTCTGACATAAGCCAGCGACCCGGCCATTCGTTGCAATTCTTCATAATTATGCTATAATGATAGCAAACACAGCATGGGGGCAAATTATGAAGTGCGTTTACTGCGGTTATCCGGAAAGCAAGGTGGTCGATTCCAGGCCGACGGAAGAGGGCAGCTCCATCAGGCGCCGCCGCGAATGTCTGTCCTGCAAGAAGCGCTTTACGACGTATGAAAAAATAGACAGCCTGCCTTTACTGGTCATCAAAAAGAATGGCGACCGCGTTCCGTTCGATTCGGACAAAATCAAAATCGGCATCATCAAGGCATGTGAAAAGCGGCCCGTCCCCATGCAGGATATTGAAGCGCTGGTGGCCAGCGTCGAGAAGGCGATATTTAATTCACTGCGCCAGGAAGTAACTTCCAAGGAGATCGGCGAGCTGGTGATGAAGGGCCTCAAAGAGCTGGACGACGTTGCGTACGTGCGCTTCGCCTCCGTCTACAAAGAGTTCAAGGACGTCGACACCTTCATGCAGGAACTGCAGCGCCTGCTCGAAGAAAAGTAGAATGGCTAATACAGGTTTTGTGCAACGGGAGAAAAATGGCGTCCGGTTTTTCACAATACCGGCGTTTGAAGATGCGGGCGGCGCGGTGTGCGCGTTTTCCACGCGAATCGGCGGGGTGAGCCCGCCGCCTTATGATACGCTCAACTTCAGCCGTTCCCGGGAGCAGAACGAGGCCAATTTCCAGGAGAACATGCGCCGTTTCGCGGAGGCAGTGGGATTCGACTATCGCCGCGCGGTGTTGGACAACTATGAACACGGCGTCGCGCTGTATCACGTGCGGCGGGAGGACGCCGGCCGTGGCGTGATCCGGGAAGCGCTGCCGGTTTTCTGCGACGGGCTGTTCACCGACGAGGCGGAGTTGCCGCTCGTTTCGCTGCATGCGGACTGCGTGCCGTTGTTTTTTTATGACCCGGTAAGGCACGCTGCGGCGGTGTGCCACGCGGGCTGGCGCGGCGTTTCCGGCCACATGGTGCTGCGCGCGGTGGAAGCGCTGTGCGGTATCGGATGCCGGCCTCAGGATATGCTCGGCGCGGTGGGGCCGTGCATCAGCGTGCGCCGCTACGGGGTGGGCGAAGAGGTGCGGGACATCTTCCTGCGCGAGTTCGGCGAGGAATCCGTTCAGCAGTGCGAAGGGCGCATATTCGCGGACCTCACTGCGGCTTGCGTGACCGACATGCGCAGGGCGGGGATTGCCGAGGATCACATCACTGTAGCGGACCTTTGCACACACGAGAACGAAGCCCTTTTCTATTCGCACAGGCGGGACCAAGGGCAGACCGGTGCGATGGCGGCCGTCATCATGCTTAAAAGCGGCTGAAAAAACGCGCTGCGTCGCCGGGAAAACGCAAAAATATTTGTTCCGATGCTTGCCTGTAAGAGAAAATTGTGCTATGCTAGCTTTGTAGCAAGCCTTTTTCGACTGGAGAGTGGGAAAACCCACTCTTTTAAATTGTTTCCCTCAATAGCGGGAAGCTCCGAAAGAAAACAGGCTTATACTGTGAAAGGTGAAATGCGATCCATGAAAGTTGAAAAGGTGATCGAGGAGCTGGTGCTGCCGGTCATTGAGCAAAACGGATATGAATACGTGGGCACGGAGTTCAACAAGGCCGGCGGTACGGTGG
>JAAXZP010000164.1 GCA_012719815.1 Christensenellaceae bacterium | reverse complement strand
GATCCCACTGAGACGTCATGGTTCTGGCTAATAATCTCCATCATCTCTCCCAATGATATCAGCAACAATACGGGCGTAAACAGGAGAATGTTGACCAAAACGTCGAAGGAGAAGAATCTTGGCTCAATGAGGCATCCAATTACGTAGATAATCAGTATGATGGCCACAACGCCCACTTCACGCAGGGCCATTCCGCTTAGTCTTTTTTCCTTTGCTTTCATAACGAATATCTTCCCCTTATGCAAAATCATGTGCGGCAGCCAGCACATTCACTTCGTTGATCTCGCTGCGGTCAAATAGCGCCGTCTGTCTGCCTTCATACATCACAACAATGCGGTCGCTCAGAGCCAGCACTTCTTCCAGTTCGGAGGAAATCAATATGATGCACTTTTTGTCACGAGCCAGTTGATTGATAATTTTATATACCTCTGTTTTTGCTCCCACATCGATGCCACGAGTCGGCTCATCCAGTATCAGCACATCAGGATCCGTGGCAAGCCATTTGGCAAGGCTTACCTTTTGCTGATTGCCACCCGAAAGATCCCCGACGTTGTGGTATATGCTTGTCAGCTTTGTCTTAAGCTGCTCTACATACTTTTCCGTAACATCTTTCTCGCGTTTGCGATCAATAAAGCCCAGTTTGCGCTTTATCTTCCAGGATGCCGCAAAGGTGGTATTAAACGCGATGGGTTTTTTCAAAAACAGCCCCAGTCCGTGGCGATCCTCCGGCACCAGTGCAATACCGTGCCGTATCGCGTCAATGGGCGAGTTGATAACGACCGGCTTGCCGTCTATCTCAATCGTACCGGCGTCTCGTTTCATCACGCCGAATATCGTGCGTGCGATCTCCGTACGGCCGGAGCCCATCAATCCCGCGATTCCCAATATCTCTCCACGACGCACTTCAAATGTCACCTTCGAGAAGGCCCCGTGTGACGTCAGCCCCTTTACGGCAAAATGCGGTTCATCCGATATCTCCGTCTCTTCCTTTTTTATCATCTCACCCAGTGTACAACCAATCATCGAACAGATCATGTCGTCTATCGTGATTTCTGCCGTATTGTAGCAGCCAACCTTTTTGCCGTCGCAGAGCACCGTCACCCGATCCGATATCTGCTTAATCTCTTCCAGGCGATGACTGATGTAAACAATAGTCTTGCCCTCACTTTTCAGGCGCCGTATCAGATCCATTAATCGCTGCACTTCGTCTGGGGTCAACGACGCGGTCGGCTCATCCATAAAGATGATGCTGGCGTTTGAGGAGAGCGCCCCTGCAATCTCTACCATCTGCTGCTCCGCCACGGATAGGCCCATCATCTTGCTGTGCACATCCATGTTAAGCCCAAGCTTTTGTAGCAACCCGTCGGCTATTTTTTCCATGCGCTTATAATCCACCATCCGCGCCGATGTCAGTTCCAGATGCCCGAGAAATATATTCTCAAGTATGCTCATGTCCGAGAATACCTGTGGCTCCTGGTTTATCATCGCCATGCCATAGCTTTTAGCGTCCATAGGCGAGTTGATGCGTACAGTTTCTCCCTTGTATTCAATCGTCCCAGCGGAAGCTTTATGTACGCCAAACAATATGCGCAACAGCGTTGACTTACCGGCGCCGTTCTCCCCGATCAGCGCATGTATCTCCCCCTCACGCAGGTCAAAATCCACGCCGTGCAAAACTTCATGCTTTCCAAAAGATTTATAGATTCCTTTGGCAGCCAAAAGCGGGTGCCCACTCATACGATAATATCCTCCAGATATTCAGTATTAAGATTTGTACCCGGTCTATTTCTGGACTGGATTCATTTCAATCAGGTAGCAGTACGCCATCAAGCTGCTGGTTAAGGTCGAATATTTTTGGCGCTATTATGCCATCCTTCGCAAACCACGGATTCACTGTGCTGTCCCACTTTTTGCATATCTCAGTCGCGCGCAGAGCAGCGTTTGAGGCTTCATAATCCTCACACTCGATAAATATGATAGATTGGTTGTTATGATAAAATATAACTTCATTGGTAAACCCGGCATCGCGGATAGCTTGCAGCATTTCCAGCCATGGGTTTTTATGAATAGCAATATATTCGTCTGCATGTTCCGGATCGATCTCGATTACAATACAATACTTTTTCATCGCTCACTCCTTAAGTCCACAAGTATTCAGAAACTGCCCATAGGCCTCGCTCCACTGTTGCTGCTGCTGCGGCAAATATTCATGGAGCGTAAACGTGTTAGCCACAATACCTCTCAGCTCCTCCAAAGAAGCGATTTCTCCACTGCCATAAGCTTGTAGAAGAAGATTCCCGGCCGCTGTCGCCTCTATAGGCCCAGCAAACGTTTTCACCCCCAGTGCATTGGCGGTCATTTGGCATAGCAGCGTGTTTTGTATTCCGCCGCCAATCAGGTGTAGCCGCTCAATCCGGCGTCCGCCCACAGCGCACAGTCGTTTCAGCACATACCGGTATTTAAAAGCGAGCCCTTCAAATACCAACCGCGCAACACCGCCTATGGTATTCGCCGCCGCGGTGCTCTGCCCCGTCTTTTTCAGATAATCACGGACAGCTTCCACTCCGTTCTGAGGATTAAAGCACAGTTCGTCATCTGGATCTATGAAAGCCGCAAACGGCGGTGCCTGCTCCGCAAGGCTCATAATTTCAGCATAGCCAAGCTCGGGATGTTGCCTGTTCCACTCCTTTTTGCACTGCTGTATAATCCAAAGTCCCATGACGTTTTTCAAAAACAGGTTCCTGTCAAAGGCACCGCCGGAATTGGATATGTTCAAGCGGAAGCTTTCATCGCTGATAATGGGCTTTTCTGTCTCAAGCCCAGCAATACACCATGTGCCGGTGCTGATATATGCCCAGTCTTTCCCCTGCGCGGGAACAGCGGCAGCTGCGCTCGCGGTATCATGAACGGCCGGAGCGATCAGCATAACGCCCCCGTTAATTCCTGTCTGCGCCGCTATATCGTCACGCAATGTCCCCACGCAGTCGCCAGCCCGAACGATAGTCGTCTGGAAGGCACGAGGTATTCCTATGGCGTCAAATATCTCATCCGACCAGCATAGGCTCCGCGTATCCATCATCTGGGATATCGAAGCCACAGTATATTCCTACGGCTTTTTGGTAAGTTTATAGCCGCCCTC
>JAAXZP010000163.1 GCA_012719815.1 Christensenellaceae bacterium | reverse complement strand
TCCTGATACTGTATCACCACACGCGCGCCGGGACCCACCGTTTCCCCCACGTACTTCTCTATGGAAAGGTAAACCTCGGGGGGCAGCAGGCGGCTGCGCAGCCGCACCAGCACCTCGCCTTTCTTGACGGCATGCTGCACTTTCTCCAGGCTCAGCTCATATTGCTCGCCCACACCGACGGCGGTTTTCAGCATGGAAAGAAAATCCCCGGTGGTCTTCAAAACAGCCCCCTAAAAATGCTTCCGGACGTAGTCGGCAAACGCCTCGAGTATGTGCTCCTCAGGATACGTGCCCACCAAAACGCCCTTCGCGAACAGCGCAGCCTTGCCGCTGCCGCCGCCCGCAATGCCGATGTCGGCATGGCGCGCCTCGCCCGGGCCGTTTACCACGCAGCCCATCACCGCCGCCGTTATCGGCTTGCCCGTCTCCGCCAGTATACGCTGTACCCTGTCCGCAAAACCGGCCACATTGATGCCGGTGCGCGCGCAGGTGGGGCAGCTGATCACTTCGGGATAAAACGTCCGCACGCCCGCGCTCTGAAGTATATGCTTCGCGGCTTTTACCTCCAGCACCGGATCCCCCGTGATGGAGACGCGGATGGTGTCGCCGATGCCGTCCAGCAGCAGCGCGCCCAGCCCCACAGCGGATTTCACAAGCGCGCTCTCATACGTACCCGCCTCGGTGATGCCGATATGCTGCGGCGCGTCGCACAGCTTTGCAAACGCGCGCACGGCCTTCACGCAGGCCGGCACGGACGACGCCTTGATGGACACCACGACGTTGTCTAAGCCCATGTCGTATACCCTGCGCACCCAGTTCAGCGCGCTTTCAGCCAGCGCCTCAGCAGTAGGGCTGCGGTATTTTTTCAGAAGATGAGGTTCCAGCGAGCCCGCGTTGACGCCCACGCGAATCGCCTTGCCGTTCGCCTTCGCGCAGGCGACCACTTTCTCCAAAGCCTTGTCGCCGCGCAGATTGCCGGGATTGATGCGCACCTTGTCCGCACCGTTCTCCAGCGCCAGCACCGCAAGGTCCGGGTCAAAGTGCACGTCCGCAATCAGCGGGATATGGATGCCCGCCCTGATCTCCCGGAACGCCGGAGCGCAGTCGGCGCAATAAAAAGCGCAGCGCACCGCTTCGCAGCCCGCCGCTTCCAGTCGGCTGATCTGCTCCAGAGTAGCCTGCACGTCCAATGTGTCCGTATTGGTCATCGATTGTATCAGGCAGGCGCTGCCTCCGCCGATCACAGCGCTGCCGATTCTTACCTGCCGCGTATACGCGCCCATGCTTAACCGAATATCCTGACGATATCTTGGTACGTGATGAATATGAAAAGCCCGATGAACAGCACAAACCCGACGAAATGGATAAGCCCTTCCACGTTGCGCGGCACAGGCTTTTTGAACAGCTTCTCGATGGCAATAAACACCAGCCGTCCGCCGTCCAGCGCAGGCAGCGGCAGCAGGTTGAATATCGCCAGGCTCGCGTTGATCACCACGCTGAAGCGCAGCACCGTCTCGAAGCTGCTGCGGATGGCCACCCCCAGCTGCTGGACCATACCCACCACGCCCACCACATTTTCCATGCCCCGGCCCACGAAAAGCCCCGCAAGCGCTACCAGCGTTTCGCGGATCAGCAGGTACATCCATTTGAAAGACATCGCCAGAGCCTCGCCCACGCCGAACGTCCTGCGCTGCGCCCCGATCGCGATGCCGATGCGGTAGGCGTCTTCGTCCTCGTAATACCTGTACGGTACGTTGAACGACAGCGTCTGCCCGTCCCGCAGCACCGTGATGGGCATCACCTTATTGTCCGACGCGCGCTTGGCCGAGTCGATCTCCATATAGAAATCCATATCGATTTTGTTCATCGACAGGATGACGTCGCCTGCCTGAAGCCCCGCAGCCTCGGCCGAACTGCCCGGCTCCACAGCACCCACAGTGGGCACGTAGTCCCCGAAAAACCCCAGCACCAGGACGACAAGAATAAACGCAAATATAATGTTAAACACAGGCCCCGCGGCGATAGTGAGCGCGCGGCGGCCCGCCGACTGCCGGTTGAACGCGAGGCTGTCGTCCAGTTCCTCGTCTTCGCCGTAGAACTTGGTGAACCCGCCGAGGAGTATCCAGCGGATGGAATAGATGATATCGTTTTTGACCCACTGCACAATTTTGGGGCCAAAGCCGACAGCAAATTCAACAATCTTGATGCGGCAAGCCCGGCCGACGGAATAATGGCCCAGTTCGTGCACCATTATGATAACGCCGATGAACAACAGCGCCACAGCAAAGCTCAATATGTTCAATACCGTGTCCAAGCGCACCCTCCTTTTGTATCATTATATCATTCCGGGCCGGACTAAATGCGAACATATTTTAAACATTGTTATAAATATAGTTCTTGACTTCCTTGTCGGTGGTGTATATCTCGATTAGCGAGTTGCCCGGCAGGTGCGCGAACTTGTTCATCGCGAACGCCACGTTCTTCTCGATATCGCCAAAAGAAATCTTTCTCTCCAGAAACAGGTCCCCCGCCGCCTCGTTGGCCGCGTTCATGATGAGCGGCAAAGAGCCGCCCTCCCGGAGGGCGTCCATCGCATGGCGAAGGCAGGGGAACTTGTCGAGATCGGGTTCATGGAACGTCAGCGTGCCGATTTTGGCAAAATCCAAATACCCCACCACGCTGCTTAGCCGATCCGGATGCCCGAAAGCATACTGGATGGGCTCGCGCATGTCGGTAGGCCCTAATTGTGCGATCACCGCGCCGTCGTTATATTCGATCATGGAATGGATGATGCTCTGCCGGTGCACCACCACGGATATCTTCTCGGGCGGCAGGTCAAACAGCCAGCGCGCTTCGATGATCTCCAGCCCCTTATTCATGTAGGTGGCGCAGTCCACGGTGATCTTTTTGCCCATGCGCCAGTTGGGGTGGCGCAGCGCCTGCTCCACTGTCGCTTTCTCGATATCTTCCTTTTTCCAGTCGAAAACCGGCCCGCCCGCCGCCGTGAGGATTATGCGGCGCACTCCGGTGGTGTCCATACCGCCCAGGCACTGGTAGATGGCGCACAGCTCGCTGTCCACCGGAAACACCTCGGACTTGCTCGTTTTCATCTTCTGCTTGACGATGTGCCCGCCGCACACCAGCGATTCCTTGTTGGCGAGCTCCACGTTGACGCCCCTGTCCAGGCACTCGATGAGCGGCGGCAGCCCCGCTATGCCCACCACGGCGATCAGCACAATATCCGGATCGCCCACGCTGCACGATTCCAGCAGCCCCTGTATGCCAAAGACCACGCTTACGCCTTTAGGCACTTTTTTCTCAAATTCAAGGTCTCCCAGGCTTCCCGTCACGCCGATATATTTCGCGCCGAACTTTTTTGCCAGCGCCAGAAGCTCTTCGCTGGCGTGATGCGCCGTCATCGCAGTCACGCAAAACCGGTCGGGAAACTTCTCTATGACATCCAGCGCTTGCCGTCCTACCGAACCGGTCGCGCCCAGTATCGCAATTTTCTTCATCCACTCATCCTTGTTTTATTATGATCGTATAAAAAGCGAACACAGCCGGAGCAACAAACAGCACGCTGTCCAGCCGGTCCATCGCGCCGCCGTGCGGGCCCATGATGTACCCGAAATCCTTGATGCCAAAGCGCCGCTTCACGGACGACGCAGACAGATCTCCCACCTGGGCCAGCACCGCCAGCACCAGCCCCAGCGGCAGATATATCCATGGGCTGATGAACACGCCGAACGTTCCTTGCAGGGTGGCTCCAAACGCCAGTACGGCCGCCGCGCCGAACACGGTGCCGCATATCGCCCCTTCCACCGTCTTCTTGGGGCTTAAAGCCTCGGCCAGTTTGTGCTTGCCAAAAAGCCTGCCCCCGAAATAGGCGAAGGAGTCGGTGACAATGGTGCTGCCAAACGCCATGAGCAGCAAAAAGCGTGACTGCATCACAGGCGGCGTACACATAATGCCCAGAAGCGATGCATAAAGCAGCCCCGGATATACCAAGGGCAGCACGGTGAACAGCCCGTCCACCACGCTGCGGCCCGAAAATACCAGTATAGCAAACACGGTCATCACGCTAACTGTGAGCAGTATTGCCATGCCGGTCTGCCCGCCCACAAACTCGTAAGCGGGATACAGCAGCACCGCAAACGCATAACCCACCGCACGCATCGGCCGCGCCACAGCAGATGCCGCGTTCATCATCTCATGAACGCACAGCACGCCCACCAGCGCGACGACGATCTTCCCATACAGCCCGTGAAGCCATATGACCGACACCAACAGCGCCAGCGCCGGTATGGCGATGAGTATTCTTTTTAACAACCCACGACCTCCAATATACGCGACCCAAAACCACGCCTTACGGGACGGTCACACCCCGCCAAAGCGGCGGTCCCGGCCGGCAAAATCCACCAGCGCCTTGGCGTACTCCGCTTCGTCGAAGTCCGGCCAATACGTGTCGGTGAAATACAGCTCCGCGTAGGCCAGCTGATACAGCAAAAAGTTGCTGATGCGCATCTCGCCGCTCGTCCGGATCATCAGATCCGGGTCCGGCTCGCCCGCGGTCTGCAGCGCGGACGATATCCAGGCCTCGTCCACCTTCTCGGGCGGCACGCCCTCCGTCAGCGCGCGCCTCACTACGGCCACCAGCTCCTGCCGGCCGCCGTAGTTGATCGCCATGTTGACGGTGAGCCCGGTGTTGTTCCTGGTGGTTTCCACCGCCCGCGCGATCTCCGCCTGAACGTCTTCGGGCAGAGCGGTGATATCGCCCAGCGTGCGGATGCGCACGCCCTTCTCGTGCAGCTCGGGAAGCTCCTTTGTCAGGTATTCCACCAGCAGCGACATCAGCGTGCTTACCTCATCGGCAGGCCGTTTCCAGTTCTCGGTGGAAAACGCGTACAGCGTGAGGTACCGGATGCCGAGATCCGAGCTCATGCGGATGATGGTGCGTACGCGCTCCACGCCGGCTCTATGGCCGGCGCTGCGCGGCAAACCGCGCTGTTTCGCCCAGCGCCCGTTGCCGTCCATGATCACCGCCACATGGGCGGGCAGCTTTTCCCTGTCGATCTGGTCGTAGACCTGCGTATTCGGCCGGCGCCGCCGGCCCAGCAGTATACCCGCGAGAACGCCCAAGCCTCTCTCCTAATCCGCCTGTGTCCGAAAATCCGACACAGTTATCTCGATTTTATTATGGCCAACGCTGCGCTGGCGTATCACGCGGGACGAATCCGCCCCTTCCACGCCGCGGCGCGACCGGTAAACAACGCAGCTCACCTCAAATCCGAGCGCCATGAGGCGCCGCTGCGCTTCTTCCATGCTAAGCCCGATCACGTACGGGATCATACCGCCATGATCTCTTTCTCTTTTTCCTTCACGATATCGTCTATCTGCTTGGTAAATTCGTTGGTTAATTTCTGCACCTCTTCTTCCAGATCGTTGAAATCGTCTTCCGTGATCTCGCTCGCCTTTTTGGCCTTCTTGAACGCCTCGTTGGCATCACGGCGAATGGAGCGAATCGCCACCTTGGCCTCCTCGCCTTTTTTGTGGATGGTTTTGGCGAGCTCCTTGCGGCGCTCCTCCGTCAGCTCGGGGATCACCAGGCGGATCACCTTGCCGTCATTGGTGGGGTTAATTCCCAAGTCCG
Source organism: Christensenellaceae bacterium (assembly GCA_012719815.1). Taxonomy (GTDB): domain Bacteria; phylum Bacillota; class Clostridia; order Christensenellales; family SZUA-584; genus SZUA-584. Next base: position 887 of record JAAXZP010000163.1, on the reverse strand, counting down.
ACTTCTGGATCGCCTTTTCCACTTCGGGAATCATCTTCACGTCCCAAAGGGAGATCACAAGCAGGCGCGGTTCAGGCGCCGAAATATTTCCAATCTGGTTAAGAGGCGTGGGTACTCCGTAATAGTCTACCATTATGCCGTCGAGAAGCTGGGGGTTGGCCCGTCCGGCCCTGATATGCGTCAGATCCTTTCTGAAAACGGCGACCGTTTTCTCCATTTTCGTTCTGGCCGTATTCAGCGTATCGTTGTCGAACTGCATAATCTTAACCTCCTGTCTGATTTTGCCCTAAAGCGTTTTATCACGGCGCGGAGTTGATCCGCGTCCCAATGCTCTCTCCCATCACCACGCGCTTGATGCCGTTGGGCACGTCCAGTCCGAAGCACACAATCGGAATATTGTTATCCATGCACAGCGACACCGCCGTGGTATCCATGACAGTCAGTTTCTGGTTAATAACGTCGATATAGCTGATAAAATCGTACATTCTGGCGTTCGGGTTTATCTTGGGGTCGCTGTCGTACACGCCGTTGACGTTTTTGGCGAGCAGTATCAGCTCCGCCTCGATCTCGGCCGCCCGCAGCGCCGCCGCAGTGTCCGTCGAGAAGTACGGGTTGCCGGTGCCGCAGGCGAATATCACCACTCGTCCCTTTTCCAGGTGCCGCATCGCCCGCCGCCGGATATACGGCTCGGCAATCTGCCGCATCTCGATTGCGGTCAAAACCCGCGTCTGCATGCCCTTGTTCTCCAGGGCGTCCTGCATAGCGAGGGCATTGATGACAGTGGCCAGCATGCCCATATGGTCCGCCGTGGTGCGGTCCATGCCCACGCCCCTGCGGCCGCGCCAGATGTTGCCGCCGCCCACGATGATGCCGATCTCCCCGCCCAG
>JAAXZP010000162.1 GCA_012719815.1 Christensenellaceae bacterium | reverse complement strand
CCAGCCGGGACATGGTGTACGGCGAAGGGCCGGCCGGCGCGGCGCTGTGTTTGGTCGGCGAAGCGCCCGGCGCGGAGGAAACGCGGCTCTCGCGCCCGTTCGTGGGCAAAGCCGGCAAAAATTTGGACGAGTTCCTGGCCGCCATCCGTTTAAACCGGCCGGATATCTACATCACCAACGCCGTCAAGTTCCGCCCCTGCAGGATAAGCCCCAAAGGCACGGTGTCCAACCGCCCGCCCAACAGGGAAGAGCTCGAATGCATGCAGCCGCTGCTGCTGCGCGAGCTGGAGATGGTATCCCCGCGCGTGGTGGTCACGCTGGGCAACGTGCCCCTAAAGTGCCTGCTCGGCGCCGGGGCCGCCATCGGCGCGCTTCACGCCGTGCCCGTCGAGGCCAGCGCGCTGTCGCACACGTTCACGCTGTTCCCGCTGTATCACCCGGCCAGCATCATCTACAACCCGGCCTTAAAGTCCGTGTACGAGCAGGACCTTGTCAAGCTGCGCCGCCTGCTGGACGCGCTGGGCATCGGCTGAGCGGTTTCCTACTAATGCAGTATTACAAATTTATTAATTTGCTTCATATAAGCGTAACATTTTCCCTGATCTTCGCTTTTCTCCCGTTTTCTCCGTTTTCTTTGCCGCTCCTGGGTTTGCACCGGCGCCCGGGCTTTGGTATGTTATATTTAGCCAACAATATCGGAACCAGCAGCAGCCTACGAAAGAGAAACCTCCGCAAAAAAAGGGCAGCGCAGTGCCCTTTTTTTGTGACTGCTCTTGCCCCTGTTTTTTGACACATATCAGCGTTTTCTTTCGACGCCTTCACTCCTGCTGCGCGGCCAGCGCCTGTGTCTTCTCCGCCAGCGTCAGCGCGTCGATCATCTCGTCGAGGTCGCCGTCCAGAAACTGCTCCAGCTTATACAGCGTCAACGAAATCCGGTGGTCCGTCACCCGGCCCTGCGGGAAATTGTACGTGCGGATGCGCTCGCTGCGGTCGCCGCTGCCGATCTGGTTCTTGCGATTCTGCGACAATTCCTGCTCCTGCGCCTGCTTGGCCATGTCATACAGCCGCGCTTTGAGCACCTTCATCGCCTTTTCCTTGTTTTTGAGCTGCGACTTCTCGTCCTGGCACGTCACCACCAGCCCGGTCGGTATATGCGTGATGCGCACCGCGGAATCCGTGGTGTTCACGCTCTGCCCGCCGTGGCCGGAAGAACGGAATACATCTATACGCAAATCATTGGGATTGATTTCGACCTCCACGTCCTCCACTTCGGGCAGCACAGCCACCGTCTCCGCGGACGTGTGAATACGGCCGGCCGTCTCGGTCTCGGGCACGCGCTGCACGCGGTGTACGCCACTCTCATACTTCAGCCGCGAGTAAGCCCCCTTGCCTGAGATCAGCAGCGTCAGTTCCTTTACGCCGCCCAGCTCGGTGATGTTGGCGCTCAGCTGCTCCACGGTAAAGCCGTGGCGCTCGGCATAGCGCGTGTACATGCGCCAGAGATCCGCGCCGAACAGAGCCGCCTCATCGCCGCCCGTACCGGCCCGGATTTCCAGCACCACGTTCTTGTCGTCGTTGGGGTCCCTGGGCAGCAGCAGGATCTTCAGCTCCTCGACCAGCCTTTTCTCGTCCTGCTGGCGCGCGGCCAGCTCTTCCTTCGCCATCGCGGCGATATCCGGGTCGTCGTCCTCCACCATCTGGGTTAAATCTTCAATCTGGGCGTGGTTATCCCTGTACTGGGCATATTTCTCCACCACCTCCGCCAGCGCAGCGTGCTCCTTGGTCAGCCTGGTATACAGCTCCTGGTTCTGAATCACCTCGGGATCAGCCAGCTGCGCTTCCAGTTGTTCAAATCTGATTCTGTGTGCTTCCAGCTTGTCAAACATACCTATCCCTATTTCCAGCATGCGGTCACAATGCGATCGCGCCCAGCATAATCTTTTTTGACGTTAATTTCATAATAGCCGGCGCCTTCCAGCAGCGCCGTCACATCCGCGGCCTGCGTCGCGCCGATCTCCAGCACCAGCGCGCCGCCCGGCTTTATGTGACGCCCCGCGTCCCGCGCGATAATGCGGTAATAGTCCAGCCCGTCGCCTGCGGCCAGCGCGAGCTTTGGCTCATAGTCCTTCACGCCGGTATCCAGCGCCTTATATT
>JAAXZP010000161.1 GCA_012719815.1 Christensenellaceae bacterium | reverse complement strand
TTGCGTTTTATCGCGCCCAGGTTGACCTTTGCATATGTCGGTCTTATCAGCATTATCTTCCTTCTTCCCCCGCAAGCCAGCTAAGGGATGGTTTGCGTCATTAAATATCGTAGATGTCCTTCTCGTCCAGCAGTTTGACGCCGCCAGCTTCCAGTGTCTTGACCGCTCTGTCAATTTCTTCAACGCGGAAAAGTATCAGCGCGTTTTCATTGGGCGTCCGCACAAACGAATACAGGTATTCCACGCTGATATCCGCTTTGTCCAAAAGGCCCAGCACATAGGCAAGCCCGCCCGGCTTGTCGACAACCTCCGCCACGATCACTTCGGTGGTGCTCGCCGTGATATCGTTCTCCTTGAGCAGCTTGAGGGCTTTTTCCGGGTCGTTGACGATGCAGCGCATGATGCCGAAATTGGTGGTGTCCGCAATGGACAGCGCAATCAGGTCGATGCCGCCTTTTCCCAGCACGTCGGTGATGCGGGCCAGCCGACCTTTTTTGTTCTCCACAAAAACGGATATCTGCTTGACCATAACAGTCCCTCCTTATCAGAATTTCCGGTTATCGATCACGCGCTTGGCTTTTCCTTCGCTGCGCGGGATGGTCTTGGGTTCCACAAGCGTCACATCCACGCTGATGCCCAGCACCGACTGTATTTCATGCTTGATCTTTTTCCCCAGACTTTCAAGGCGCTTCACCTCGTCGGAGAACAGATCGGCGGAAACCTCTACCTGCACCTCCAGGGTATCGATGTTTTCCACGCGGTCCACCACAATCTGATAGTGCGGCAACACGTCCGCGATCTCCACCAGCACGCTCTCGATTTGCGACGGGAACACGTTGACGCCGCGGATGATGAGCATGTCGTCGCTGCGGCCCAGCACTTTTTCCATGCGCACCAGCGTGCGGCCGCAGCTGCAGGTTTCGGGATGCAGCGCAGTGATGTCGCGCGTGCGGTAGCGGATCAGCGGGATGCCGTCCTTGTCAATCGTCGTGATAACGAGCTCGCCCTTCTCGCCGTACGGCAGCGGCTCCAGCGTGTCCGGATCGATGATCTCCGCCAGGAAGAAATCCTCGGCGATGTGCAGCCCCTGCTGGTACTCGCACTCCGAAGCGACGCCCGGCCCCATGATCTCGGACAGGCCGTAAATGTCGATGGCGAGAATACCGAGGCGCTCCTCAATCTCGCCCCTCATCGCTTCCGTCCACGGCTCGGCGCCGAACACGCCGGCTTTGAGCTTGAGCGACGAGCGGTCTATATTCATCTCCTCCATCGACTCGGCGAGATACAGCGCGTACGACGGCGTGCACGCAAGGATTGTGGTGCCGAAATCCTGCATCAGCATGATCTGGCGCTTGGTGTTGCCGCCGGAGACGGGCACCGTCATCGCGCCGATACGCTCCGCGCCGTAGTGCGCGCCGAGGCCGCCGGTGAACAGCCCGTAGCCGTATGCCACCTGTATCACGGAATCTTTCGTCGCGCCCGCGAACGTAAACGTGCGCGCCATCAGCTCCGCCCAGTTGGAAATGTCGCGCGCGGTGTAGCCCACCACCGTGGGTTTGCCGGTAGTGCCCGACGATGCGTGCACGCGCACGATTTCGCTCTGCGGCACCGCGAACAGCCCGAACGGGTAATTGTCGCGCAGGTCCGACTTCATCGTGAACGGCAGGTGCCTGATATCGTCCACCGTCCGGATGTCCTCGGGGCGTATGCCCTTCTCGTCAAACGCCTTCCTGTAAAAAGGCACGTTTTCGTATACCTTTTTGACCGTCGCCCTGAGCTTTTTACCCTGAAGCTCGCGCAGCTGCTCCCTGTCCATGCATTCGAGCTCTTTATTCCAGTACATATTATGCCTCCAATATCATCTTTTGGCCTTAAGATTTTACGTTATAGCCCTTCTCAAACGCAGCGAGGTTGACGTCCAGCAGCTTCTGCGGGACAGTCGCCCTGATAGCATCGAGGAAGGCGTTTTTGTTGATGTCCATATGCCGCGCCAGCACGCCGATCAGCACGATGTTGACGGCTTTGGCGGTGCCCGCTTCCTCCGCGAGCTTCAAAGCGTCCACAAACACCGCGTCCGGCACCAGCGCCCGTATGCGTTCTTCGATGTCGGAGGGATAGCTTTCCGCGCCCGTGATGACGGGCATCGGCGCTATTTCCTGCGTATTGATAAACATCCTGCCGTTCTTCTTCAGGCGGCCCACCCACCGCAGCGCTTCCAGCTTTTCAAACGCCAAAATGATGTCTGCACAGCTCTCGTCGATAACCGGCGAGAACACCTTGTCGCCGAAGCGGACGTGCGTCACCACGCTGCCGCCGCGCTGCGCCATGCCGTGCACCTCCGAAAGCTTGACGTCGTACCCCAGCGACTGTGCTAGATTGCCCAGCACCCGGCTGGCCAGCAGCGTTCCCTGTCCGCCGACGCCCACGATCAAAATATCCGTTGTCATTTTACGTCACCCACTTTCTCGATAGCACCGAACCTGCATACTTCGGGGCACAGGCCGCAGCCGGTGCACACCGTGGCGTCTATTCTCCTCTCGCCGTCCTTTTTGGCTATCGCCGGGCAGCCGAGCCTCATGCACACGCCGCAGTTTCTGCATTTATCGTTGATGGCGTACGCCGGATGGGTGTATTTCTTGTCCAGCAGCACGCAGGGCCGTTTGGCGATAATCACGCTCAGCGCGTCGCGCTCTGTCTCTTCCTTGAGCGCCTGCTCCAGCGCTTTCAGGTCGAACGGATCCACCACGCGCACGTGCTGAACGCCGATACTCCTGACAAGCGCCGGTATGTCGATGGCGGGCGCGATGTCGCCGCGCAGCGTTTTGCCGGTGGCGGGGTGGTCCTGATGCCCCGTCATACCGGTCGTGGAGTTGTCCAGTATAATCACGGTTCCCCTGGAGCCGTTATAAACCATGTCGACAAGGCCGGTGATGCCGGAATGGAGGAACGTCGAGTCGCCGATCACCGCAACCAGCTTGTTTGCGCTTCCGCGGGCTTTCTCCATGCCCATCGCCATGCCGATGGATGCGCCCATGCAGACGCACGTATCGATGCCCTGAAGCGGCGGCAGCGCGCCCAGCGTGTAGCACCCGATGTCGCCCATTGCCGTGATGCCCAGTTTCCTGAGCGTGTAGAAAACCGCGCGGTGCGGGCAGCCAGGGCACATCACGGGCGGCCTTTGAGGCAGCGCGCCGGAGTCGAAAACTTCCGCCTTCCTGCCGCTGATGCGCTCGGAGATGAGGTTCACGCTGTACTCGCCCTGCACGGAGAATATCTCCTTGCCGATAACCTTTACGCCCATGGCTTTGATCTGGTTTTCGAAGAACGGCTCCAGCTCTTCCACCACGTACAGCTTATCCACCTCACGCGCAAAATCGCGGATGAGCTTCTCGGGCAGCGGGTATACCATGCCCAGCTTGAGTGTGCTCGCCTCTGGCAGCGCCTCGCGCACGTAGTTGTACACCACGCCGCTGGTGATGACGCCGATGGACTTATCCCGGTATTCCACGCGGTTGAGCTCCTCCGTCTCGGCGAACGCCCGGATGTCCTTCATGCGCTGCTCCACGACGATGTGCCTCTTTCTGGCCATGCCGGGCATCATCACGTATTTGCCGATGTCCTTCTTATACGGTTTCAGTTCGCGCTGCAGCCGCTCGCCCAGCTCCACCAGCCCCTGCGAGTGAGACAGCCGCGTGCTGGAGCGCACCAGCACCGGCGTGTCGAACTGTTCGGAAAGATCGTACGCCGTTTTCACAAACTCCTTTGCTTCCATGCTGTCGGAAGGCTCCAGCATCATCACATGCGCGCTGCGCGCGTAGAACCTCGAATCCTGCTCGTTCTGGCTGGAATGCATGCCCGGGTCGTCCGCGACGATGATGACAAGGCCGCCGCCCACGCCGGTGTAAGATACAGTAAACAGCGGGTCCGCCGCGACGTTGAGGCCCACGTGCTTCATGCAGCACAGCGCCCGCGCGCCGCCGATGGACGCGCCGATCGCGACCTCCAGCGCCACCTTCTCGTTGGGCGACCATTCCGCGTAAACTTCCGGGTATTTCGCAATATTTTCGGTGATCTCGGTGCTTGGCGTGCCCGGATACGCGGCGGCCACTGTGACGCCCGCCTCGTATGCGCCGCGCGCAAACGCCTCGTTCCCCAGCATCAGTTTCTTCATCTGCAACCTCTTGTTGTGTCAAATTTATTGCTGGCCGCGCAGGTCGGTCACCCGCTTGGCCTTGCCTTCAAACCGTTTCAGCGACTGCGGCTCCACCAGCCGGACATCCGCGTGGATGTTCAGCACGGTGTAGAGTGCGTGCTTGATCTTATTCTCCAGCGCTTCCAGCGCGCTGAACCTATCCAGCAGCGACGCGTCGGACACCTCGACCAGCACTTCGATGCAGTCCATATAGCCGTCCTTGCGCACCACGATTTCGTAGTGCGGGCTGATACCGTCGATGCTTAAAAGCACGCCCTCGATCTGCGACGGGAACACGTTGACGCCGCGGATGATGAGCATGTCGTCCGTCCTGCCCTGAACTTTGGCCATTCGCATGGACGTGCGGCCGCAGCGGCATTTTTCGGATATCAGCCATGTGATATCCTTGGTGCGGTAGCGCAGTATGGGCAGCGCCTCTTTAGACAGCGACGTGATTACCAGCTCGCCCTTCTCGCCGTACGGCAGCGGTTCCAGCGTGTCGGGGTCAATGACCTCACAGAGGAAATGGTCCTCCGCGATGTGCATGCCGTCCTTGAAATGGCACTCGCCGGATACGCCCGGCCCGATCACCTCGGACAGACCGTAGTTCTCGGTGTCCAGAATGCCCCAAGCGTTTTCGATCTCGCGCCGCATCTCGTCGGTGTGGCCCTCGCCGCCGAACAGCCCGAGCCGCACCGGCAGCTTGCGCGTGTCGATGCCCTTCTTCTTCGCCACTTCCGCCATATACAGCGCATATGACGGCGTACCCACCAGCACCGTGGTGCCGAAATCCTGCATGATGGCGAGCTGCCGCTCAGTGTTGCCGCCGGATATGGGAATCACCGTCGCGCCCACCTTCTCCAGGCCGTAGTGCAGGCCGAACGCGCCGGTAAACAGCGTGTAGCCGAACGTGATCTGGGCGATGTCATCCGGCGTGACGCCCGCCGCGCAGACCATGCGCGCCACGCACTCCGCCCACATGTCGATGTCGGCTTTGGTGTAGCCCACCACGGTGGGCTTGCCGGTGGTGCCGGAGGACGCGTGCAGGCGCACCACGTCTTTCATCGGCGCGGCGAACAGCTTGTACGGATAGTTCTCGCGCAGATCGTCTTTAACGGTGAATGGAATCCGGCGAATATCGTCCAGCGACCGGATATCCTCGGGCCTGACGCCCGCTTCGTCGAGTTTCTTGCGGTAATGCGGAACGTTGTAATAACACCGTTCTACCGTGCTCTTCAGGCGCTCCAGCTGGATGGCTCTGATCTCATCCCGGGAAGCGCACTCCATTTTTTCGTTCCAGATCATATCGTTTCCTCTCCAGTTATGCCGCACGAAACCTGTTCGGTTTTCCTGCCGTGCTTCCGTGTTTTCATAATGTTTGATTATATCGTATCGGCCATAAAAAATAAAGTATTTATGAATACTTTACCGCCGCCGAAAAAATGCATGCATAAAAAACGCAGGCAGCCTCGTTTGCCTGCGCATTTCATTCAAACATTTTGCTTAATAAAATCTTTCAATCCTCCAAAGTATTGGCTGCATAGCATCCTCCAAAGTATTGGCTGCATAGCAATTGATAATGTGAAGCAAAAAGGGCGTACCTCCAAGCGACATACGCACTTTATTGAT
>JAAXZP010000160.1 GCA_012719815.1 Christensenellaceae bacterium | reverse complement strand
GCGTCAAGCACAGAAACGGTGCGATACGCCGCGTGAACGTCAACATCGCGGCGACCACGGTGGAGAATTACCGCAGGCTCAAGGCCGCGGGCATCGGCACTTACATACTGTTTCAGGAGACGTACCATAAAGGGAGCTACGAAAAGCTGCATCCCACAGGACCCAAGCCCGACTATGCCTGGCATACCGAAGCGATGGACCGGGCGATGCAGGGCGGCATCGACGACGTGGGGCTGGGCGTGCTGTTCGGGCTGGAGCTTTACCGCTACGAGTTTGCCGCACTGCTGATGCACGCGGAGCATCTGGAGGCGGTATACGGCGTGGGGCCGCACACCATCAGCGTGCCGCGCATCCGGCGGGCGGACGACATTGACCCGGGCGTGTTCGACAACGGCATTGACGACGACACCTTTGCGAAGATCGTGGCGTGCATCCGCATTGCGGTGCCGTACACCGGCATCATCGTGTCCACGCGCGAGAGCAAGGCCTGCCGCGAAAAAGTGCTGCGACTGGGCGTATCGCAGATCAGCGGCGGCTCGCGCACCAGCGTGGGCGGCTATGTGGAGCCGGAACCGGAGAACGAAAAATCCGAACAGTTTGACGTCCGCGACAGGCGGACGCTGGACGAGGTGGTGCGCTGGCTGATGGAACTGGGCTATATCCCCAGCTTCTGCACCGCCTGTTACCGCGAGGGGCGTACGGGCGACAGGTTTATGAGCCTGTGCAAGAGTGGCGAGATACAAAACTGCTGCCATCCCAACGCGCTGATGACGCTCAAAGAGTATCTCATCGACTACGCGACTCCGGAAACAAGGCGTATCGGCGAGGCGCTGATCGACGCGGAGATCGGCAATATTCCGCGCTACAAGGTGAGAGACATCGTGCGGCGCAACCTTGTCAACATCGAAAACGGGCAGCGCGATTTCCGGCTGTAGGAGGGAAGCATGGGACTGAACGATACGCCGGGCGCCAACCGGGTGCATATAGGGATATTCGGCAAGCGCAACGCGGGCAAATCCAGCGTGATCAACGCGATGACGGGTCAGGATTTGGCGGTGGTGTCCGACATCAAAGGCACCACCACCGACCCGGTATACAAAGCGATGGAGCTGCTGCCCCTGGGGCCGGTGATGCTGATCGACACGCCGGGCATCGACGACGAAGGCGCTTTGGGTGAGCTGCGCGTCAAAAAGGCGCGGCAGGTGCTCAATAAAACCGACGTGGCGGTGCTGGTGGTGGACGCGGCGGCGGGGAAGGCCGCGGAGGACGAGGGACTGATCGCGCTGTTTCAAAGCAAGGGCATACCGTACATCGTGGCGTACAACAAGTGCGACCTGCTCGGTAAACCGGGCGCGCCGGGCAAAAACGAAATCTATGTCAGCGCTGAGAAAGGCGTGAACATCTGGGAGCTGAAAGAGCGCATCGCGGCGCTCGTGGTGGCGGAGGAGCCAAAGCACCGCATTGTGGCTGACCTTTTAAGCCCGCTGGATTTCGTGGTGCTGGTAGTGCCCATCGACAGCGCCGCGCCCAAAGGACGACTCATACTGCCGCAGCAGCAGACCATCCGCGATGTGCTGGAAGCCGGCGCCGTTGCCGCCGTGGCGAAAGAGACCGAGCTGCGCGAAACGCTAACCCGGCTGGGCACGCGACCGCGGATGGTGATCACCGACAGCCAGGCGTTTTCCCAGGTGGCCGCTGTGGTGCCTCCGGATGTTCCGCTCACCTCTTTCTCCATACTGTTCGCGCGGTATAAGGGCCTGCTGGATGCCGCGGTGAAAGGCGCTGCGGCGCTGGATGCGCTTGAGGACGGCGATGCCGTGCTGATCGCCGAGGGTTGCACGCACCACCGCCAATGCGACGACATCGGCACGGTGAAGCTGCCCCGGTGGATCCGGGAATACACCGGCAAGGAGCCCAATTTCGAGTTCGCATCGGGCGGCGGATTTCCGGAAGATCTGAGCAAATATCGCCTCATTATCCACTGCGGCGGATGCATGCTGAATGAGCGGGAGGTCAAGTACCGGCAGCAGTGCGCACAGGACCAGAACGTGCCCATCACCAACTACGGCATTGCGATTGCCTGTATGAAGGGCATACTGCGGCGGAGCATCTCGATGTTCCCGCACCTGCTGGCAGAGCTTGAGGGATAGCCGAATATCCTGCGGGCTGTTATTGCTATCTCACGCTGTTTTGCTATAATGGTAAATGGCATGCGGTAGGCGTATGTGCCTGTCGGGAGATACGGATATACGTGTGTTGATAAGCCGGAAAGAACGCCGGCTTTATCGCTGAACCGGGGGAACCCAGCGGTATCCCCGCGGGGATAAATGACGTCAGAAGGGCAGGGG
>JAAXZP010000159.1 GCA_012719815.1 Christensenellaceae bacterium | reverse complement strand
GCACGGATACGAATACGTGGGCACGGAGTTCACCAAGACCGGCGGCACGGCGGAGCTCATTGTGTATGTCGACAAGCCGGGCGGCATTGGCCTTGACGACTGCGAGAAGATAAGCCGCCTGATTGAGCCGCTCATCGATGAGCGCGCCCCTATTGAGGAATCCTATTGCTTGGTCGTGTCGTCGCCGGGGCTGGACCGCCCGCTCAAAACAGAGCGCGATTATCGCCGGAGCGTGGGCAAAATGGTGGATGTGAAGCTGTATCGTGCCCAGGACGGCAAAAAGGAATGGACAGGGCTGCTCCTGCGCCATGACGGTCGGATACGGCGATTGAAATCGATGGGACGGAAAAGGTATTTTCGAACAAGGATGTGGCCCTTGTCCGGCTGCATGTGGATATATCATTCGGGAGGTAAACCATGAGCTCGGATTTCTTAAATGCCCTGGCAGAACTTGAAAGAGAGAAGGGTATCGACAAGAGTGTACTGATCGACGCGATTGAGACCGCACTCGTTTCGGCTTATAAAAAGAATTACGGCACCGCGCAGGATGTCCGCGTGGAGGTGGACCCGGACAGCGGCGTGTTCAAGGTGTATGCCAAAAAGACGGTAGTGGAAACCGTCAGGGACGACACCACCGAAATATCGCTCAAGGACGCGCAGAAAATCAATATCGCGTACGAGCCGGGCGACGTCGTCGAATTGGAAGTGACGCCGAGCTCTTTCGGACGCATCGCCGCCCAGACCGCCAAGCAGGTAGTAGTGCACCGCCTGAGGGAAGCGGAGCGCAACGTGATATACGACAAGTTCATCGAGCGCGAAGGCGAAGTGATGACCGGCATCATCCACCGTGTGGACAAGGGCAGCGTGCTGCTGGAAATAGACGGCGTGGAGTGTATCATGCCCGCAGCGGAGTGCATACCGGGCGAACGTTACAACGTTAACGACCGTATAAAGGTTTATATCATGGAGGTGCGCAAGACCACGAAGGGCCCGCAGGTCATCGTGTCGCGCACGCATCCTTATCTGCTAAAGCGCCTCTTTGAGATCGAGGTGCCCGAGATCATGCAGAACATCGTGCATATCAAGAGCATCGCGCGCGAGGCGGGTTCCCGCACCAAGATCGCCGTCCATTCAGACGACGAAAACGTCGATCCGGTCGGCTCCTGCGTGGGGCAGAAGGGCTCCCGCATCGACCGCGTGGTGGCGGAGCTGGGCAACGAAAAGATCGACGTGATACCGTGGAGCCCGGACCCCATCGAGTTTATCGCCAATGCGCTGCGCCCGGCCAAGGTGCTGATGGTGCAGATCAATGAGAGCGAGAAGGCTGCCAAGGTTGTGGTGCCGGATTACCAGCTGTCTCTGGCTATCGGGCGGGAAGGGCAGAACGCCCGGCTTGCTGCCAAACTGACCGGCTGGAAGATCGACATCAAGAGCCAGTCGCAGGTTGAGGCAGCGTTGTTTGACAATCAGGATGAAACAAAGGATAATGATTTTGATTCTTTTGATTTCGACATGATGGACATGGACAATGGCTATGACAATGGCTATATAGATTCCATGGATGATTTCGCAATCGATAACGGTAGCGAAGCAAACAGCGATTCCTGACAAGGGAGGGCATGCGTTGAAGACAAAGAAAGTGCCGATACGTATGTGCATCGCCTGCCGGGAAGGTCGGCCCAAAAAAGAGCTGGTGCGCGTTGTAGCGGTGGAAGGTGTACTCATCCCCGACGAGACGGGCAAGGCTCACGGGCGAGGCGCGTACCTGTGCCCCGATGTAAACTGTCTGGACCGTGCGCGCAAGATCAAGGCTTTCGAACGCGCGCTGGAAACGCCGCTGACCGAAGAATCATATAACGCTATCAAAAGGGTGATTCTGCGGCGTGGCATCATCAAGTAAGCTGGATATGGTGGGTATGGCGTACCGGGCCGGCCGTGCGCTGGCCGGCAGCGCGGCGGGTGAAAAAGGCTTAAGGCAGCGCAAGGTATGCCTGCTGCTGATGCACGAGGCTCTTTCGGAAGGTACGCGCGGGGAGTTTGAAAGACTGTGCGAGCGCTTCGGCGCCGATGTGCTCACGGTTTCGGCGGCGGATGATCTGGGAAAAGCGATAGGAAAGCCGGGTATTATGCTGGTGGGTATTACGGACGCCGGCTTTGCGAAGGCGATACAAAACAATTACCATGGTGGGAGTGGCAGTGAATGAGTAAACTCAAAATTATCGACATGAACAAACAGCTGATCGACAAATCGAAGCAGACGGTGGCGCGCATGGAAACGTTGCAGGCTACCGTCCAGGCTCATTTGGCGACGCTGAAACGCATTGAGGCGGAACTGCTTCAGCTTGTGCGGGCTGAGGCGGAGGAAAGGCGCCTCCGCCAGCAGCTGGAGGAGCAGCGGGCCGCAGCGGAAACGCATGCGGCTGAGGAAGCCAAAACGGCACCGGCAGCTCAGACCGCAGAAGCGCAGCAGGCTCAGCAGGATGCGCCGTTCGCCGCTTCTGAGAAGGATAAAGCAGCGGAGAAAGCTCCGGCTGCTGCCGTTCCCGCAGAAACCATGCAAGCCGAACAACCCGTCGCTGTTCAGGAACCCGCTCCGAAGCGCGAAACGGTTCCGGAAACGACTGCTCCCCCGGAAACCGGACGGCAAGCGCCTTCAACTGCTCAGGATACCCGCGCGGCCAGGCAGGAGGCTCGCACGCAGAGGCCGGAACGCCCGGCCGCTCAGGAT
>JAAXZP010000158.1 GCA_012719815.1 Christensenellaceae bacterium | reverse complement strand
TGTTACAACGACGGAGATGTTTAAGAAGGCGTATGATGGCGGCTATGCGATCGGAGCGTTTAACGTTAACAACATGGAGATCGTGCAGGGAATTACCGAAGCGGCCAAAGAGTTAAGGGCCCCGCTGATTCTGCAGGTGTCCAAGGGCGCGCGCGCATATGCCAACCCCATCTATCTGCGCAAGCTGGTGGAGGCGGCGCTGGAGGATACCGGCCTGCCGATTTGCCTGCATCTTGATCACGGCGATTCGTTCGAAGTCTGCAAGGACTGCATTGATACCGGCTTTACGTCGGTGATGATCGACGGGTCGCACCTGCCGTTTGAAGAAAACATCGCACTGACCAAAAAGGTCGTGGAATATGCGCATGACCACGGCGTGGTGGTGGAAGGCGAGCTGGGGCGTCTTGCCGGCGTGGAGGATGAGATCAACGTGTCGGCGGAGGATTCCTCGTATACCCGACCCGATGAGGTGGAGGAGTTCGTCGGCAGGACGGGCGTGGACTCTCTCGCGATTGCCATCGGGACAAGCCACGGCGCGTTCAAGTTTAAGGGCGCGCCCAAGCTGCGTTTCGACATTCTGGAAGAGGTTGCCCGCCGCCTGCCCGGTTTCCCGATCGTGCTGCACGGCGCTTCTTCGGTTGTTCCCGAATTCGTCGACATGATCAACAAGTACGGCGGCGATATGCCGGGCGCGCAGGGCGTTCCGGAAGAGATGCTGAGCAAGGCGGCTCAGAGTGCGGTCTGCAAGATCAACATCGACTCCGACCTGCGCCTTGCGATGACTGCCACCATCCGCAAATACTTCGCTGAGAATCCCTCTCACTTCGACCCGAGGCAGTACCTCAAGCCGGCGCGCGCGGCGATCAAGGAACTGGTTAAGCACAAGATCGAACATGTGCTGGGCTGCGCGGGCAAAGCATAAGGTTTACGAGCCCTAACAGACCAAAGACCAGATAACAGGGATCTTTCGGGATCCCTGTTTGCATATCTGCGGCTGATACCATGATAAATATAGGGGCACAGACGCGCAATAAGGCGGGAATACCGCGTCATAGCGCTGTACCAAAACGCATAATTATGATATATATCGTGTAGCTTTATGGGGGCGACGCGAATGGGGCTGGGCATTGATTTTATGGTGGTGCTGTTCTTTGCGCTCGGGCTCGTTCTGCTGTACTTCACGGGATGGCTGCTGCTCGCCCCCCTGAAGTTTATCATGAAGCTGCTGGTCAATGGCCTGCTGGGCGGCCTGCTGCTGCTGGTCATCAACCTGATCGGCGGTTTCTTTTCTGTGACCATCGCGATCAACCCTTTGAGCGCCGTGATTGCGGGCTATTTCGGCCTGCCGGGCATCATACTGTTACTGCTTTTCAAACTGATGCTCGCTTAGCCGATAAAACGTTTTTTTATCCATATAATATGGACAAGCATGGATATGTAAGGGGGACGGCGGGGAAGCGTGCCTTTGGTTGCGCATTTCAGGGGATTTTGGACGCGGTAAGAGAACAGCGCAGCTTTCGCGTGATGCTGGTTTGCATGCTTGCGGTAGTGCTGGCGGGGCTGGCCTGCGGGCTGTCGGCCGGGGAGTGGGCGGCGGTGCTGCTTTGCTGCGGCGTGACGCTGGCGCTGGAGATGGTCAACACCGCGCTGGAAGCTGCCGTGAACCTTATGACCCGGGAGCATAGCGAGCTGGCGAGGCGGGCCAAGGACGCGGCGGCGGGCGCGTCGCTTGTGTTTGCGGCCATCTCGGCTGCGGTGGGACTTATCATATTCGTACCGCATATTATCCGGACATTCACGCAATAAAAGACTTGGCGAAAACCTGCATTTTTTCGCCTGTTTATCGATTTATGCTGTTCCTCGTACCTTGAAACCGCATAAAACAACTCGGTGTCCTCAAAAAGACGCAGACTTTTTGGAATGGAACAGGTGTGGGCTTCATGGGCCGGGGACCCCCATTATTTGCGGTTTGCCGAGTCTTGGAATCGATATTGACTTTGTGTTATGCTTAATTGTAGATATTCAAGTATTGTGCATTCATGGGGGCAAAAATGGATGAGCTTGTGCTTGTCAGGCCGGCACCGGCGCATAAAAGCAGCGCGGAAGAATTCAAACGGGAATTTTTCAGTTGCGGCGAACAGGTAATAAACGGAAGCGCCCTGCTGGATAAATGGAGTTCGGCGAGTGGCTAGAAAAAGTCGAAAAAAATAGAAACCCCGAAACCGTGAGTAAAGATTGGGTTGTCGCGGACACCTTTTTCGCTGTGAGGAAAACAGACGGCAGGATTATCGGGACGGTTGATATCCGCCACAACCTTGATAATGAATTCTTATCCAAATACGGCGGGCACATCGGCTACGCTGTCAGGCCGAGCGAACGTCGCAGGGGATACGCAACGCAAATCCTGAAGATGGCCCTTAAGCATGCGAAAAGCATCGGTCTATCCAGCGTCATGCTCGGCTGCTATTCGGACAATTTGGCTTCCATTAGAACCATTGAAAAGTGCGGCGGCGTCCTCGCTGAAACAAAGCCTTACCTTGACGGCAGGCCGATGAATGTTTATTGGATTACACTATATAACGCGGAGAACACTTAGAACGCTGAGGATATCTGCTCAAACCGTACAGGCTGGTATTACTGTTCGCCGCGCTTTTTTGCTATGTGCGCGAATACTTCGCGGGCGAGCACCAGCTCCTCGTTGGCGGGGATGACCACGACGGTTACGCGGGAATCCGGGGCAGAGATGACGGCTTCGTCGCCGCGGCAGGCGGCATTTTTGGCTTCATCCAGCTTGATGCCCATGTGCGCGAGCGGCTTGCATACCAGCCGGCGTACCTCCGCGGAATTCTCTCCGATGCCGCCCGTGAAAGCGAGCAAATCCAGCCCGCCGAGCTGGGCGTAGTAGCTGCCGATATACGAGCGGATACCGTGGCAGTAGACGTCGATGGCGAGCTGGGCCCGTTTATTGCCCTGGTTCGCCGCTTCCTGAATGTCGCGCAGGTCGCCTGAAACGCCGTAAATACCCAGCAGGCCGCCGCGCTTCACCAGGCCGTCCCACACTTCGTCCAGCGTCAGGCCGGATTTCAGCAGGTAGATGGGGATGAACGGGTCGAGGTCGCCGGTGCGGGTGCTGTGCTGCACGCCAGACTGCAGCGAAAAGCCAAAGCTGTTGTTCTGAGACACGCCGTCTTTGATCGCGCAGATGGACCCGCTGCCGCCCAGATGGCACGAGATTACATATCTGGGATTGCCGTATTTTTTGGCGGTTTCGGAGATATACCGGTGCGCCGCGCCGTGATAGCCGTAGCGCCGGATGCCGTGCGCCTGCGCCCATTCATATGGGATGCCGTATACATACGCTTCCTCCGGTATGGTGCGGTGGAAGAACGGTTCGAACACGCCCACCATCGGCATGTCGGGCAGCAGCGCCTTGAATGCCCGGATGGCTTCCAGGTACGCGCTGTTGTGCACCGGCGCGACGTTCATATAGTCTTCCAGGCCCTGCATGCAGGCGTTGTCGATATCGTGCACGCCGGTATAGCCCTTGCCGATTACCGTTTTGAAGCCGATGGCGTCCACGTCGGCCACGCTGGCGATGACGCCGGTTTCCGCGTCTGTCAGTACATCCAGAAACAGGCGTATGCCTTCGCGGTAGGACGGTATGTCCACACCCTCGCGCTTGAACGATGTTTTTGTGCTTTTATACGAGAATATGGAGGCGTTCCGGGAACCGACGCGGTCCATTTTGCCTTCGGCGACTGCCTGTTCACCGGGCATCAGAAACAGCTTGTATTTCAAAGACGTGGATCCTGCGTTGCAGATGAGGATATACATATGGTACAATCCTTTCGTTGCCAGAAGTATCTGCGCTTATTCTATCATAGAGGCTGTGCGCGGGCAATGCGCTTTCGTATCAGCTTAATATGCGCAAATACGCTTAATAATGCGGCAAAATCGAAATTCCGTCTTGTCACGGCGCCGAGGCTATGTTATAATCCAAAAGTTGATTTAGGGCGGTCCGCTTTCCGAAAAGCTCGGCATGTGTTTTTGGTTTTTTGAGCCGACGCGAAGTATACGGTTATGAACGCCTGAAACGGGAGGAGGAATCAGCAAATGGACCAGATCATCAGGGCCATCGAGAAAGAACGCATGCGCACCGATCTGCCCGATATCCATATTGGCGACACCGTGAAGGTGTGGGTAAAGGTTATTGAGGGTACGAGAGAGCGTTTGCAGGGCTTTGAGGGATATGTGATTGCGCGCAAAGGCAGCGGCCTTTCGGAGACCATCACCGTGCGCCGTGTTTCGTTCGGTATCGGCATCGAGCGGACGTTCCCCATCCACTCGCCCAAGATTGCCAAAATTGACGTCGTGCGCAGCAGCAAGGTTCGCCGTGCGAAGCTCTACTTCCTGCGCGACCGCGCGGGCAAAGCGGCGAAACTCAAAGAAAAGCGTTGAACCTGAAAGGAGCCGTCCCACGGCTTCTTTTTATTATGCCTTATTGCAAGCAAAAGAGCCGCATAAAGCGGCTCGTCGTGTTTTATAAAGCGGCGGTTTTTTAAGGCTCCATCGGTTTGATATTCGGCGACGGCTGCGCGTTGAACACCATGGAATACGGCGGAACGGACTGCGTCAGCCACACGTTGCCTCCGATCACCGAATCGTGGCCAATGCGGGTATCCCCACCGAGTATCGTCGCGCCTGCATAGATAATCACATTGTCCTCGATGTCCGGATGGCGCTTGATGCCCTTGATGGGGTTGCCGTTCTCGTCCAGCGGGAAACTCTTCGCGCCCAGCGTGACACCCTGATACAGCTTCACGCCGTTGCCGATGGTGCACGTTTCGCCGATGACGACGCCGGTACCGTGGTCAATAAAGAAACTCTCGCCGATGGTCGCGCCCGGATGAATGTCGATGCCTGTGTTGCGGTGGGCGTACTCCGTCATGATCCGGGGTATGAGAGGTACGTCGCAGGTATAGATCAGGTGGGCGATCCGGTAGATGCTGACCGCTTCCAGTGAGGGATAACTCAGCATGATCTCCTCCAGCGATTTGGCCGCGGGATCGCCCTCGTAGGCCGCGCGGATATCGGTAGCCAGCGTTTTGCGGATGTCCGGCAGCCCTTCCATGATGCGGATGGTCAGCTGCTCCGCCCGTTCACAGCATTCGTCGGGCGACAGGCTGGCGTCGGTGCACGAGCGCGTCAGCAGCTGCGATATGATAGTGCACAGCGAACGGGCCGCACTTTGCATCTTGTCGCGGATAATTTTGTCCAGCCGCGCATGGCTGACCGGCTCTTTCTCGTACACGCCCGGCAATATCAGCGAGCGTAGCAGCTTCAGTATGTCGATCACCTGAGTGCGCGTGGCAAAGCCCAGCGCCTCATGGGCGTGCAGGCTTTCGTGGTTAATGCTGATCAGGGCTTCTTCGACCTCGTTGTGGGCCAGCCAGTCATTCAGTCTCATTGTTGTCCTTTCCTCCTCTTCGATATAGCTGGACAATGTCCGCGATGGTCAAGCTGTCGAGCGTGCTGTTGATCGCATGGCTGACGGACTGCCAGAGCGACCGCGTCAGGCACGCGTCAAAAGACTCGCAGCTGGGCGCTTCAGCGCTGTCGACGCAGCACTGTGTGGGCGCAAGGTCGCCTTCCAGAACGCGCACCACCTCGCCCGCGCTGATGCTGGATGCGGGACGCGCCAGATAATATCCGCCGCTTTTTCCGCGCACGCTGGCGATGATGCCCGCGGTTTTCAGTGCAAAAAATATCTGCCCGAGATAGCGGGGGTCGATTTTCTGCCGCTCGGCGACCTGAGCGATGCTCTGATGACCTTCCGCTTCGTGCAGCGCCAGGTCCGTCACGCTCAGCAGCGCGTATTGCCCATTTCTGGATATCTTCATAATATTCCTCCCTGCCATTATATGCCCATGTGTCTGACAGTGACAAGCTCGATTATTGTGACCGATTTCTCTTGACAAAACCAATTTGCAATAGTATGATATCATTAAAACATTAGAAAAACAATAGGATATTTAATGTTTTAGAGGGGAGGCCTTGGAGATGGCCAAAAAGGAGATTTACCTGGATCATGCTGCCACGACATACGTCCGGCAGGAAGTGCTGGACGCCATGCTCCCCTGCATGACTGACATATACGGCAATCCGTCCAGCTTACATAGTTTTGGGCAGCGGGCGCGAAAGGCGCTGGAGGCAGCGCGCGCGTCGGTGGCGGCGTCGCTGCACGCCAGGCCGGAGGAGATATTCTTCACCTCGGGCGGCACCGAGAGCGACAACTGGGCGTTGCGCGGCGTCGCGGCGGCGCAGGGCAGCAAGGGGCGTCATATCATCACGTCCAAAATCGAGCATCCCGCCGTGCTGAACACCGCCAAGGATCTGGAAAAGGCCGGTTTCCGCGTAACATATCTGGACGTGGATGCGGACGGCGTGGTGAATGTGGACCAGCTGAAAGAAGCGCTCACCCCCGATACGATACTGGTCAGCATCATGGCCGCCAACAACGAGATTGGCACCATACAACCGATCGAGGAGCTCGGGCGCATTGTGAAGGCCGGCTCCAAGGCGGCGTTCCATGTGGACGCGGTACAGGCCGTGGGCGCGATAGAGGTCAACCTCGAGAAGTGGAAGGATGTGGACCTGCTGTCGCTGTCGGGCCATAAGTTCTACGGTCCCAAAGGCGTGGGAGTGCTGTTCATCCGCAAAGGCACCCGCATCGGCCCGATGATCACCGGCGGCTCGCAGGAGCGAAAGAAGCGGGCGGGCACCGAGAATGTGCCCGGTTCGGTGGGCTTCGCCAAGGCGCTGGAGCTGGCGGTGGCCGAGATGCCTGAGGAAAGCAGGCGGCTTGCCGAGCTGCGTGACTATCTGATTGACCGGGTGTTGACGGAGATAAAAGGCTCCCGCTTAAACGGGCACCGGACGAAGCGGCTGCCGGGCAACGCCAACTTCTCTTTCGACTACATTGAAGGAGAGGGGCTGCTGATGTACATGAGCATGCGGGGCGTTGCGGCGTCCACCGGGTCTGCCTGCTCGTCGGCGTCGCTGGAGCCGTCGCACGTGCTGCTGGCCATCGGCTTAAAGCACGAAACGGCGCACGGGTCTTTCCGCGCGACGCTGGGAAAGACGACAACCAAAGAAGATATCGACTATACGGTGGAGGCGCTCAAAGACGTCGTGAATATGCTCAGAGAGATGTCGCCGTTATACGATGAGATGAAAGGAGCTGAAAGGCAATGTACAGTGAAAAAGTAATGGAGCATTTTGCTAACCCGCACAACATGGGAGAATTGGAAGATTACAACGCTGTCGGCGAAGTGGGCAATGCTCACTGCGGCGACATCATGCGAATGTATCTGAAAATTGAGGATAACATCATTAAGGATGCGTCGTTCAAAACGTTCGGGTGCTGCGCGGCTATCGCGTCGTCCAGCGTGGCGACGGACATGATCAAGGGCATGACGATTGACGAAGCGCTCAAGCTCAAGAACGAGGACGTGGTAAAGGCGCTTGACGGACTGCCGCCTGTCAAGATACATTGCTCGGTGCTGGCTGAGGAGGCCATCAAGAAAGCTATCGAGAACTACAGAGAGGGCGCCGACCAATGAAGCTGTCCACGAGAGGGCGTTACGGACTGCGGGCGCTGGCGGATCTCGCCATGCATGACGAAGGCAGCCCGGTGACTCTCGCGGACATCGCGCGGAGGCAGCGCATATCGGACGGCTATCTGGAAAGCATATTCTCCATGCTGAAAAAAGCCGGGCTGGTGCGCTCTGTCAAAGGCGCGGGAGGCGGTTATCGTTTGGCCCGACCGGCTGCTGAGATATCCGCTGGCGAGGTGCTGACGGCGCTGGAAGGAGATCTCTCCATCGTCGAGCCGGATTTAAACGACGGCGGGCCGTATACGTTAAGCCGGTGCATCAAAGAAAACGTATGGGATGTGGTGTCGCAGCGCATCAAGTCTGAGGTGGACGCCGTGTCCTTAAAGCAGTTGATTGAAGGGCGGGAAAACACGCTCCCGTAAAAAAACTAACAGCCGCGTTTTCTGACGCGCAGAAAGGAAGCGAATCTATGCCGATTAAGATACCTGAAACTCTGCCAGCGTACGAGGTACTGAGCCAGGAAAATATTTTTGTGATGACGGAGGAGCGCGCTATCCATCAGGACATCCGGCCGCTTAAGATTGTGATTCTCAACATCATGCCGGACAAAATCACAACGGAAACGCAGCTGCTGCGGCTGCTCGGCAATACGCCGCTTCAGGTGGAAGTGACGTTCCTGAAAACCGCTACATATGCGTCCAAGAACACGTCGCGGGAGCATCTGGATGCGTTCTACCAGACGTTTGACGAGATCAAGAGACATAAATACGACGGCCTTATCATTACGGGCGCGCCGGTAGAGACGATGGATTTTGAACAGGTTACCTACTGGGAAGAGCTTACGGATATCATGGAGTGGAGCAAAACGCACATATTCTCCACGTTCCACATCTGCTGG
>JAAXZP010000157.1 GCA_012719815.1 Christensenellaceae bacterium | reverse complement strand
GCCTTTGCCCAGCGTCAGCATCGCGTCAATGGCCTTGACGCCCAGCGTGAGCTTCTCGGTGATGCGACGTCGCTCCATCGGGTTGGGCGGGTTGTTCATAATCGGATAATAGGCTTCCGGCTTCACAGGCCCCAGCCCGTCCATCGGGTTGCCCAGCCCGTCCAGCACGCGCCCGCAGAACCCGCGGCCCACCGGCACGTTCAGCGACCGGTTGTCCGATACCACAAAGCTGTTGGGCCCCACGCCGCCGAGGTCGCCGAAGGGCATCAGCAGCACTTTTTTCTCCTTGAAGCCCACCACTTCGGCTAGCACATAATTGTCCTTGCTGTCCGTATAGATGCGGCAGATGTCGCCCATTTTGCAGGGCAGCCCCACCGCTTCCACCGTCAGGCCGTACACCTGGCTGATGCGGCCGCCGTATTCATAGAACTCCTTGTCCTTCAGCGCTTTGCGGTAACGCTCCGCATTGGCGAAAACGGCCATAGGCTACTCCACCTGCTCCTCGAGATACTGCCGGGTCTTCTCCAATTGGACAGCCACGCTGGCGTTTATAACCTCCTCGTCAGACTCGAGCACCAAACTGCCCGGCTCCAGGCTGGGGTCGCACACCGCTTCAAACTCCCCACAGCCCGTCGCTTCGCGCAGCCAGGCACCGCCGTCCTTGAAGTATTTGTCAAACTCTCCGCGGCTCACGCGCAGGGCGAAACTATCCGCCTGTTTGAGCCCTGCCACCGCCTTTTTGGCGATTTCCATAAAGACTTTGTCGTCTCTCTGCAGCTCAATGTTGATGATTTTCTCCGCTATGTCCATTGCCAGGTTCAGCACGCTGTCCTGCAGCGTGTCATAAAGCTCGTTCCGGTAAGCCGTTACCTCTTCGATGAGCTTTCGCGTCTGCACGCTGAGCGCTGCCTCCATCTCGGCAATCTTGCTGTCCGCCAGCTTCATGCCGGCGTCGTAGCCTTCCTTGTGCGCCTGCGCCCTGATCTCTTCCGCGCGGGCCGTCGCAGCCTGGATGGTCTGCTGCGCCCGCATCTGCGCATTCTGTATCAGCTCACGCGCCCTGTCGCGCAGCGCCTGCGGCAGCTGTTCGTCCTTTTCCAGTAGCTCCGGGCCACCTGCGGATATCTCCGGCGCGGTGTCCTTGTGCGTCTCCTTGTGCGTGATCACGATGAACGACCTGTTCTGGTTCATGTTGTCAACCATCGACTTGTCGATCTTAAACAATGATCTCGTCCTCCGAACCACGCGATATGATAATTTCTCCAGCATCGTCCAGCTGCCGGATGACGTTGACGATCTTCTGCTGAGCTTCTTCCACGTCTCTGACGCGCACCGGACCCATATACTGGATATCTTCCTTGATCATCTCCTGCAGGCGGCTGGAGATATTCCTGAAGATAACCTCCGCCACTTCCTCTGAAGACCCCTTCAGCGCTACGGCCAGGTCGCGGTTGTCGATCTCCTTCAGCACGCGCTGGATCGCCTGGTTGCTCAGCTTCACGATATCCTCGAATACGAACATGCGCTTGCGTATCTCTTCCACCAGCTCCGCGTCCGTTTCCTCCAGCGCTTCCAGCAGATGGCGCTCGGTGCCGCGGTCCACGCTGTTGAGTATGCTCACCACGCTGTCTATACCGCCCGTCACCGACCTGTCGCTGAAACTCAAAGTGGAGAGCTTCTTTTCGAGGATGCGCTCCGTCTCCTTGATATACTCAGGCGACGTCACGCCCATGTTGGCAATGCGGGCGATGACGCTGAGCTGCTTGTCCAGTGGCAGGTTGGACAGTATCTGCGCGGCATAGCGCGGCTCCAGGTAGGAGAGTATCAGCGCGATGGTCTGCGGATGTTCGTTCTGAATAAAGTTGAGCACCTGCGCGGAGTCCGCCTTGCGGATAAAGTCGAAAGGCTTGACGCGCAGCGAGGACGACAGCTTCATGATCAGTTCGTTGGTCTTTTCCTCGCCGAACGCCTTGGAGAGTATCTCGCGCGCGTAGTCAATGCCGCCTTCCGAGATGTATTTGCGGGCGATGCACATCTGGAAAAACTCGTCCACCACGGATTCCTTGACTTCCGGCTCCACGCGCCGCATCGTGGTGATGGCGAGCGTCAGCTGCTCGATCTCCTCTTCCGACAAATGCTTATATATTTTGGCAGCCCTTTCTTGGCCTATCGTGATCATCAGAACGGCTGCTTTTTCTTTTGGCGATATCTTCTCGCGTGCCATAATTGCTCTCTCCGCTATTCTTCGTTAAGCCAGTTTCTCAGCAGGTTCGCCACTGACTCGGGGTTCTTGTTGATGTAATCTTCAAGTATGGCCATCTTGCTGTCCTCGGCTTCCAGATCCTCGAGGGTCAGTTCCTCCTCCTGCACCGGCGCGCTCGGTATAATGACCTCGTCCGCCACATATTCCATACTGGGGGCGGGCTCCGGCTTCTTCACGAACATGCGCACCATCATAAACAGTATGATCAGCACCACCAGCGCCGTCGCCGCGATGATGATAAGGCGCATCGTGGCGGCTCTCTCCACGCTGCTGAGTATCTTCTGCTGCGTCTCTATCGCTTCGGCCACTTCGCTGCTCTCGGTCTTCTCCCGGAAGGGCAGGACCTGCACCGTCACGCGCTCTTCGTCCACGCCGATGGCTCCGGCCACCAGCTGCCGGGCTTCCTCGGCATAGTCGGCCGCTTCGCTGTTGGCGTTGAGCGCCACGGACACCGAAAGGTCCTCGATTTTGCCCTTGGCCTCCTTGATCTGCTTCTTGGTCTGGTTCAGCTCGTAGTTGGCCTCGCGCGATATATTATAGTAGGTGGCGCCGTCGTCGCCTTCCAGAGCCGAAAGATATTCCGACGCCGCGCCGTTCGCGTCGATGCCCGCCACAGAGCCCTGCTGGTCGCTGCTGATGGCCTCCACCAGCTCCTTCATGCTCACCGCCAGCCCTTCAGTCCCGTTGGCCGGCGGCTCAAACTCCACTGTCTCCGTGACGGTGTCGTCGAAGTTGAGCTTCACGTTCACCTGGGCGAGCACATTGTCCTCGCCAAACACCGGGGCCAGCAGATTGGTGATCTGCTCCTGCAGCTGCTGCTGGACGCTGGCCTGCAGCCCCATCTGCGTGTTGACGGTGGTTACCCCGTCCTCATCGCTCCCTGCGTTATAGAGGTTCGCCTGGGAGTCGACGATGCGCACGTCGTCCGGGCTCATGCCGGATATGCTGCCCGCCACCAGCTCGGCGATGGCTTTTACCTCGCTGCTGTCCAGCATGGACTTCTCGTCCTTGAGCGTCACAAACACCGAGGCCGTCGCCGGCGACTTGTTTTCCGACAGCACATATGAGCTGTTTTCGCCGAGGTCCAGCGTTACCACCGAATCCTTGATCTTTTCCATCTTATTGATGGTTTTTCGCAAATTCTCTTCCAGCTGGAATTTATAATAGGTCTGCTTCTCCATCTCGGTGACGCCGAGGCCGGAAGCGTTCTGGAAGATCTCATAACTGATGCCGGTGCTGGGATAGCCCTGGGCTGCCAGCTCCATACGGACGGCGTCCGCCTGGCTTTCCTCCACCAGAATGGTACCCGTACCCTGCGCTTTGGCATCCACGCCCATCTCCTGGAGTACAGCCAGCACCTCGCCGGCTTCCGACGCGTCCATGCCGCTGTACAGCACCGTATAGTTTTTTTGATTCAGAAATACCGAAACGGCTGATATGATGACGATGACGATAACGGCCAGCACGATTAGTCGTATCTTTTGGCCTTTGGTCATTTTTGCGAAAGAATCTCTAATCTTTGACGGCAGTTTCGTCAACACAGTCGCCATAATACATCCCTACAATACAGTTATTTGTTATTGTGCATATATCTCAAAGAGAGTCCAATATCTCAAAGAGAGTCCGACTTATTTATAAACAAATTGCACAAAGTGAATCATTTTTTTGCTTTTTTCGCTAAAGTCCCGATACCTACTGCCGATATATAGGGTGAACAGGTCCAACGCCCTTCCGATTAAGGCGCCTAAGGAAGGGAAGCGGGCCAGCAAAAAGCAAGGATGCTGATAAAAAAATTCATGGAGGAAAAAGGTTATGAGAATTAACAACAACATAATGGCGTTGAATACGCATCGCCAGTACTCTATCAACAACAACAGCATTGCGAAGTCGACCGAGAAATTAAGCTCGGGCTATCGCATCAACCGCGCGGGCGACGACGCTGCCGGCCTTGCGATATCCGAGAAGATGAGGGCCCAGATCCGCGGCCTCAACATGGCTGCCAAGAACAGCAACGACGCGATCTCCCTTGTGCAGACGGCTGAAGGCGCGCTGACCGAGACCCACGCCATACTGCAGCGCATGAGAGAGCTGGCTGTCCAGGCTGCTTCCGACACCAATGACGACTCTGTGGACCGTGCGGCACTGGACGCTGAGTTCCAGCAGCTGAAAGATGAAATCGACGACATCGCCAATAAGACAGCGTTCAACGGCAAGAAACTGCTGGATGGCACCTTTGGGGCTTCGGTCACCATCGATGAATCGGCCAGTGAAATCAAGGTTGGTGCGTTGGGCGTTACGAGTATTTCCATCGAGGGCTTCGCTGCGGGTTCTTACTCGATCTCGTTCGCGGATGACGGTAGCAGCAACTATACGGTAACGGTTGGATCAGACTCGGTTACCGTTGCACAGCCGTCCGGGGCTGGTACGTTCACCATTGATTTCAGCGACGGCCGGATAGTCACCATAGAAATGAACTCCCATTCATCGGGTGATTTTGATGGCGTAACTCTTGATTTCACGGTGACGCCGGCTAAGATCCAGACGGGCGCCAATGCAGGCGATGCACTCGATATTACGATCAACAGCATGTTAGCTGAAGACTTGGGTGTCTTGGACTCTGTAAACATCAAGACGCAGGCTGATGCCAACAGCGCGATCAGTACGGTGGACCAGGCTATCAACAAAGTGTCTACCCAGCGCGCTCAGCTCGGCGCTCTACAGAACAGGCTGGAGCACAAGATCAACAACCTTGAAACCTCGGCCGAGAACCTGACGGCAGCCGAGAGCCGTATCCGCGACATTGACATGGCGAAAGAGATGACCGAGTTCACGAAGAACAACATCCTGGTGCAGGCGTCCACGGCGATGCTGGCTCAGGCCAACCAGGCTCCGCAGAACGTGCTCGCGCTGCTCAAGTAACAAAACATAGGGAGCTCCGCCCCTACCGGAGAACCCTGGTTTTACAAAAAACCGCCGTCCAAAAGGCCGGCGGTTTTTTTGTATCGCTTCGCGCAGCCGCCGCACGAAAGGCCTGACGCCTCCTGTCACGTGAGTAAAACCGCCGCTGCGCGCATCCCTGAATGGTATAGTCCGTCGGCTGAGGCGTTTCAAGATCGCCTGCCGTAGCATACCACGTTTGAAATCTGTCGCCCCGGGCAAATCCGCAACCGCACGTACACTCTAAAGAATATAATCATGCAGACGGCTGCACACGGCCACAGCCCGGCCTGTAAAGTCCATATGCCTGTGATGCAAAGCCTGCGCTGTGGCGGGCATAGCATTTATCTGCAACGGCATGCGGAGAACCGCCTGCATCTCTCAAAAGAGTCAAATATCTTATCCTTGCAGGAATGTATGCCTGCACTGCAGGAGATAGCATTTCCACTCTGCAGCAGCATACCACGCCAACAAGCACAGCCGTCACTCTGCCATGCGGAAAGGCTAACCCACCCCTGCAGCGAAGTGTGGTGCCATGCGCCAACTGTATGACCTGCAGGCTCATGCCGCCAGCATGGCTGTATCAGCCGCAGGATACACCAACACCCATCCTGAGATACTTATTTGCCTGCAATCAATGCTCGAAACACATTCGCCAGCCTGTCACGGTTGGCCGGGATCGCCACACGGATATTCTCCTGCCCCGGCCGCTCTGTTGCAGGCACATAAAAAGCCCCGCTTTTAAGCGAGGCGGTTATCCCGTCAAGGTTTTGTCATCAGCTTTAAGCCGAGGCCTGTCATGAAGGTCCCGCAACATCCTGTCAGTCCGCTACGGCTGGGCAACGCCAAAAGAAATATTCGGCGTTTTCACCGCAGCCCTGTTCAGATCAATCGTCTGGTCCAGCAGTTCACTGCGGTATATGCGCACATCCTTGGGAGCCTGGATGCCAATGCGTACCCTGTCCCCTTCGATGGAAAGGATCTCGATCGAAATATCCTGATTTACCGTGATGCCTTCACCGGCTTTCCTGGACAGCACCAGCATCCTGTTGTCCCCCTTTTATCAGGCTCCTCATGATGGCATCATAGATCGGCCACCGTATCGGCAGAGCCTGCGCGTCAATGATGATCTGTTTGCCGATACCGCGTTTGGTGTTGATGACGATGGGGGCTGCCAGGTTGACAGTCATCTGGTTTACCTGCTCCGGTATCACCACCACGTTCATCACCAGCAGATCGTTCTGGCTCTCCACCATGAGGTCTTCCAGTTCATTCTCCCGGATATCGATATAATAATCGTCCAGTATCTCAAAAGTCAATATCACGGGCAACGCAACATATTTGTTCTCCGTAGACTGCAGCCAGTATATCGGTTTGGTCTGGGGAATCTCCAGTATGATAAAATAATGCAGGTCCTCAAACCCGGGTATCCCCGACGGAAACTCTATCAGCTTGCTGTCCTTGGTATCAAAACATCCGAAGCGCTCGGTCTCAATCAGCATACGTTTCTCCTCAATCCATCTCGTAAAGTTATTTCAGAAAATCGACCAGCGACGGCTGCACAATCCTGGAGCCGACCTGCAGCGCCGCATTGTATACATACTCAGCCATTTTGAAATTCATCAGTGCTTCCGCCTGGTCCACGTCTTCCAGCTTGGACTTGATATCGGTGTACATCAGCTGGTCCTCGTCGTATCGGTTGGCTATCAGCTCCAGCCGGTTTACGCGGCCGCCGATGTCGCCCAATACGGAAAGCACATGGCTCTGGGCGTCCTGCAGCTTGCCGGCATAGGCAGTCAGTTCATCCGCCGGGGCGCCGTCTTTCAGCGCGTTATACAGGCTGTCGAGCACAGAATAAATATTGTTCTCGCCCATTCCCAGCAGCTGCACGCCGTTCACCGACACGTTCATCCTGAGGTTGAACCCCACCTCATATTCGATGTTTGTCTCGCTCTCTTCGATCAGCGCCGGGTTGGCGGCGTCCATAAGATCAAGGCCGTTATACAGCAGTTTCCCGCTGCTGTCCACCGTAAAAGGGGCTTTTTTGGTGTTATACCCGCCGAAGATATACTGGGTGCCCGACTGGGCGTTGCCTATGGTCAGCACATGGTCTCTCAGCTGGCCGATCAGTTCCGCGGCAGCTTTCTTATCGTCGTCGCCCAGCCAGTCGTTGGTGATCTGGATGACCGTCTCATAGGCGGATTTTATTATCTCATTGAGCTCCATCACCGACGATTCGGTCTGCTGCAGCCAGGTGAGGCCTCTTTCCACGCTCTCCCGGTACCGCTCGCTCTTGTAGAGCTTGACGCGGAACTGCATCACCGACATGGCGTCCACCGGGTCGTCCGACATCTTGTTCAGCCGCTTTCCCGTCGCCATCTGATATTGCAGGCTCACCATTTTGCCCATATTCCGGCTCAGGCACTTTAAGTAGTTATCCTGCATCATTCCAGTGGTTATCCGCACCGTACTATCCCCCTATCGGTTGGTTTACAGGCCCACGCGGCCTGTGCGGTTGATCAGCACATCCAGCGCTTCGTCCACCGCCGTCATCATACGGGCCGCAGCCGAATACGCATGCTGGCTGGATATCAGCTGTACCATCTCTTCATCCAGCGACACGCCGGATATCGACTGCCTGCGGTCGTTCACGTTTTCTACAATGGTCTGCTGGCTCTCCGCTTTACTCTTGCAAGAAGCGCTTTCAGTGCCCACTTCCACCATTGTGGACTTTAAAAACTCTTCAAAGTTGCCCACAACGGGCAGGTCGGTTCTGGACGCCAGCGTCACCATAGCCAGCGCGATCCTGTTGTTGCCTTGCTGCGTGTTTCCGGCGGAGAAGTCAATCTTCTGGTCGGACGCCGCGATATTGAACACGCTTTCCAGCACTTCGGCCGACAGCGTAAAATTGCCCGCCGTGATGGCGCTGTACTCTTCATATTCATTCCCGAACTCGTCCACCGCCTTGGGCACGGCGAACAGGAAAACGCCATTCCTGGAGTCCTCCTCTCCGTTGGGCATCGTGTAACCGGTTTTGTGTATATCGTTAAACTCCTTCGCGATGCTCCGCGCCAGCGTATTCAGGTTTTCTATGATGCGCGGGATGCCCATGTTGTCCGCCGAGTCGCCGTCGCGAAGGTCCTGATAAGCCTTCAGCTCGCCGCCGCTGAATTTTAGCTCCTCAGACATGCCGCTCGGGTATATTCTATAAAAATCATAATAATCGGGGTCCGGTTGCGCTTTCAGCGTCGTCACGGCCAAATGGTTCACCAGCTCTGTATTGCCGCATTTGATGATGATCTCGCCTTTTTCCGACTCCGTGACGGAGATATCGATCAGCCTGGACAGCTCATCGATCATGAGGTTGCGCGTATCGCGAAGCTCGTTAGCCTTTTCGCCCGACAGCTCGTAGGCAAAAATCTGCCGGTTGTTGTCCGCTATATTCGTGAGCAGCGTGTTGATTCTGGCCACGGTTCCGGCCATCTTGTCGTTATACAGATTCTGCAGCTCCACCAGCTGTTCGTAATACTGGTTGAACGCCTCCGTCATCTTCAGCGCGTTTTGCTGCACCGAGGTGCGAATTTCCTTGCTGGACGGATCGTTCTCGGCCAGGTCGCTCAGGCTTTGAAAAAAATCAGCCAATACGGACGAGATGCTGGTATCCTCCGAAAGCTCGTTGACCACCATCTCGATGTATTCCAACTCATCAGCTTTTACCTGCCAATAGCCAAGGCGGGTATTCTGGTTGCGGAACTGACGATCCAGGTAATCGTTGCGTATCTGATCCACAAGCGATACCGTCGCGCCGCCGCCCACGCTGCCTTTGCTGATGGAAGACAGGCGCACATTCACCGACGCCGGCTGGATTGAACTGATGACCAGCCGCTGCCGGGTATACCCTTCCGTGTTGGCGTTCGCGATATTGTGGCCCGAAAGGTTAATCGCTTTCTGGCTTACCGTCAATCCTGTTCTGGCTATCTCCAGACCATAAAACAAACTGGACATAATTCTCCTTTGCTACACCATTTGGTCCAAAACAAGCGTCTTGCTTTCCTGCTGTTCGCTTATCTGTCCCGAATTGGAATAGGTGCCAAATGGGCTGGAACCTCCTGTCAGCAGATTGATGCAAAACGATGTATATTGCAAATGCGTATCGAGCAGCGCCTTGTTGGCCTCGTTCAGTTTCTGAATCTCAGCCAATACGCGGCTCAATTCAGTTTTCAGCGTCAGCAGCGTCTCGCTTTTATCCGGATACAGCGCCGCAATGTCCGCCAGAGTGGCTTTCTGCTCATCCAGGCCGTGCTTCTCTGCGATAGCCCGAATCAGGCCCTCGCGCCGCTGTTCCAACTCCTGCATCGTTTTTACGATGCCGGATTCCCGCGCCACAATGTGCTCCAGCATGCTAATGTCATTCTTTATAAGCGCTTCCTTTTTCTGATTGGCCTTTCCGAGTACGCTCTGATATACGGTCAGTTCCTGCTGCACCACATCAATCAAGCCATTCAGCAAATCTTCCAAAACCCTCACCTCAAATATCAGTTCCGCACCTGCTTGCCTCTCAAGCCGCGGCTCTCAGTCCGGAATACCCATAATCTTTCCTGCCACCTTGAAGCCCGGCACAAAGTATGTGCCGCTTTTCACCTGTGCTGCAATCTGGTTGAGGCGGGCTGTCTCCTCCGGCGTCCGGGTCTCCAGAGCCTCCTTGACGGCTTTCATCGCCAGCGAAAAAGTTTGAGCCTTGTCCGTCAGCTCTGTCTTGTCCACACCGGACGGAGGCGTTTCCACCGCCAGTTTCTCCCGCACGTGTACATACTGCATCAGCAGTTCCTTCGGGGGGATGGAATTGATCCTCACCAAAATCACCTCTACTCAGTTTTTCCGTCCATATTTGCCGTGCATTTTGCCCTGTGTGCTGATGGCGGGCATGCTTTTCTTCTTTCCTTCCACCGCACTGCTCAGCACATTCGCCAGTTTCTCCCGGCAGTTGCTGCAGTAACGACCGCTGGATATCGGACGGCCGCAGTCTTCGCATCTCAAAACGTCTGCTGCGCCCTCGATGCTCAACCGGCCTTCCTTTAAGAATTGCAGCACATACTTCTCTGAGATGCCAGTACCCTCCACGATATCAACAATCGTGGCGTTTTCATGATCATAAATATATTCTTTTATCTTAACGAAAGCTTTGTCCATCTCGTCGGCGCACCCCGGACAATAGCCGGCCCCGAACGACTGGAACAGCTTTCCGCATATCTTACATGACAGCACTCTTACGCTCATCACGGCACCTCCAGCTTAATCAAGTTCGCAGATTGTTCGTGGTAGCCGCCATCTCGTCCCATATGGACACCGCGCGGCTCGCCATCGCGAACGCTTTCTGCGCCCGGATCAGCCGGGTCATCTCCACCGCGACATTGACGTTGGACGCCTCCAGCCCGCCCTGACGAACCACCGAATTGGACGGCTGCGGTTCGCCCGACGCCTCCGTCGCCCGGTAGAGAGAATTGCCCGCAGATTGCAGCCCGTTCCGGTTGACAAACGTGACGATGCCCAGCCGGCCCAGCACAGTGCCGTCCGCCGTCAGCGTCCCGTCCGCGCTTACCGAAATCTCCTGCGCGTTTTCGGGTATGGCAATCCTGTTCATGTTTTCGTCCAGCACGTAACGGCCGTTTGCGTTCACCAGCCAGTTGCCGTCCGCTTCGTCGGAAATCGCAAAAGCGCCGTTGCGCGTGTATGTTAACGTTCCGTCAATATCCTCAATGCAGAAATATCCTTCTCCGTCGATATACATATCCAGGCTCTCGCCGGTGCTCAGCACGGTGCCCTGAATAAAATCACTGTTGGTGGCAGCTGTCAGTACGCCTGTCCCCTGCTCAAGCCCGGTCGTGTCCAGCTCCGCAGGGTTGAGTATCTGCGTATACAGCGCGTCCTTGAAGTCCGTGCGCTGGCTCTTATAGCCCGGCGTGCTCACGTTGGCCATGTTGTTGGCGATCACGCTCATGCGGTTTTGCTGGGCCAACAGCCCGAGTTTTGCGGAATGTAATGTCTGCATTTTCTACCTTACACCTTTCCCACTTCGTTGACCGTTTTTCCAAGCGACTGATCCAGCATCGTCAGCACGCGCTGGTTCACCTGATACGCCCGGTTCAGCTCGACCATGGCCACCATTTCTTCCGCCATGTTTACATTGGAGGTTTCCAGATATCCCTGTTTCACCTGGCAGCCGGTCGCCTGCTGCGGCGCGCCGGCCGCTCCCTGCGCGAACATATTGGAGCCCACCTTTTCCAGCCCCGCCAGGTTCTCAAACGTGACCAGCAGCAGCCTGTTCACCGTTTGGCCGTTTACCGTCACATAGCCCTGCTCATCGATGGTGAATTCGCCGCTGCCCACGAATATGTTGCCGGTTACGCCCTGTATGTAATTGCCTTCACTGTTCACCAGATACCCGTCACGGCTCACGGCAAACGCGCCGTCCCGCGTGTAGCGGACGCCCGCGGGGGTATTAACCGCAAAAAAGCCGTCGCCCTCCAGCGCCACGTCTGTGAGGCGGTCGGTCTGCTCCAGGTTGCCCTGTTCGAACGACGTCACCACGTCGTCCACATGGATGCCGGTGTTCAGCGGGCCGATGTCCTGCCCGTTCATGCTCTGGATCATCATATCCTTAAACGACCGGGTAATCAGCATATCCTTTTTATACCCCGTCGTGTCCACATTGATGATATTGTTGGTCACAATATCCATCTTTTCCCGCTGCGCCAGCATACCCGTGCCGGCTATATAAAAACTTCGAAGCATAACTCCCTCAACTTTTTCTTCTTATTGTATCGTGACTCCAGACAGGCCACTTGAGCCTTTATTTGCGGCCCAGCTCCAGCGCCAGCGTGACCTCGCGGACAGAGATGCCCAGCGTTTTGGCGATCTCCACCGGCATCAGACCCTGGGCGCTCAGCAGCCTTATCTTTTCGTTCGTTTTCAGCGGCGAGCTCACCTGGCCGCTGTCTTCCGCCTTCTGGACCGGCTTTGGCGCGGGCTCTTCCCAAGCCTGTTCCAACTTCTGCTGTTCAGGCTCCGGATCCGCCGCTTTCGGCTGCTCGCGCCACAGTTCGCCGCGCGGCTCCTCCGCCTGGGCCGTCGTTTCCGCGGCCTCGAGCTGCCGGGTCAGCCTGCGGGCTTCCTCCACCATCTCCGAAGCCTGCATAAGCGCCTGCTCCGACTTCCTGAGCGCCTCTTCCGTGCTCTTTCTGGTCTCCTCAGCCAGCTCCTCGAAGCCGGCAAGCATATCCTCCAGGTTCTGGTACATTGTGAAAAGGCGCTGCTCTTTCTCGTAGGAGGACTTGCTGTCCTTGCCTTTGCCCGCGCGGAACACCTTTGCCAAAAACCAGGCGCCGGCTATGGCCAGCAGAAATATATAGGTTGCAAACGCGTAATGTGTGATATCCATCGCTTTTCCTTTCCCCTTACCTGGCGCTCGCGGCGGCGGCTGCCGGTTCATAGATGCCGGCGTACTGCATCTTGTTGCGCAGTTTCATCACGACTTTGGAATGAATCTGCGACACGCGGGATTCCGATACGCCCAGCACCTCGGCGATCTCCTTGAGCGTCATCTCCTCGTAATAATACAGCGTGATGACCAGCTTTTCCTTCTCCGGCAGACTGTCGATGATCCGGCCCAGAATCTCCACCATCTCCCGGTTTTCCACTTCTTCTTCCAGCGTGCTCTCGTGGTTTTGGACCATGTATTCCCAGGTGGTGTCGTTCTTCACCATCTCCTCGAAGTGGATGATGTTGAACATCTGTGACTTGCCCAGCGTACTCTGCAGCTCGTCCTCAGACATATCCAGATACTTGGCCACTTCGCTGTCCGTGGGCTCGCGGCCCAGGCGGTGCTCCAGCTCGCTGTACGCGTTGCTGATGGACTT
>JAAXZP010000156.1 GCA_012719815.1 Christensenellaceae bacterium | reverse complement strand
CATACGGACCCTGCGATACTGCTGGCGGACAGCCGCTGGAACGCCGGCGTGATCGGTATCGCCGCGGCCAAGCTGGCGGAGAAGTATTACCGGCCGTGCGTGCTGTTCGGTGGCGAGGGCGACCTGATTGGCTCGGCTCGCAGCGTGCCGGGCATCAACATATATGAGGTGCTGGGGGCGTTTGCGGACAGCTACGAGAAGTTCGGCGGCCACGCCCAGGCGGCGGGGCTGACCATACGGCCGGAGCGGCTTAACAGCCTGCGAGCCGACGTGTGCGCGTACATCCGGGCGCATTACGACGAGTCGGTGTTCGTGCCGCAGAAGCTGTACGATATGGAGCTGTCCGCGGGCGACGTGACGCACCGGTTCGTGGAAGACCTCGCGCGGCTGGAGCCCTTCGGGCCGGAGAACGAGCAGCCGGTGTTTGTGATACGAGATGCCGAGCTGACGGGCGTGCGGTTTGTCGGCCGCGACCAGGCGCATCTGAAATTCACGCTGAAGCAGGGGGATAAGGCGCTGGATGCGGTGAGCTTCGGGTTTGCCGATGCGCACGCGCTGCTGCCGGGTCAAGCCGACCTCTTATGCGAGGCGGGCATTGACAGTTTTTCCGGCTGCCCGCAGGTGATCGTGCGCGATTTCGCGCCGCGCTTTGATGCGGCCCTGCTGAAAAGCTTCCTGGACGATAACGCGTGGCGGACGGCGGACGGGCTGATGAACGAGGTGGTGCGCCTCGCAGCCGAAGGCGCGCCGGAGTCGGACGAAGCCGGTTTTGCGCGGCTTGTGGACGAAGCGCTGAAGGCCAGCCATCTCGGGCTGTGCCTGGTGGCGTCCACCGTGCCTGCGCTGGAGCGGCTGGTGGCGATGGAGCCGGTGCTGGCCGCGCTGAAGGAAGGGCGGCTGGTGCTCTGGGACCGCAAATCCTATACACCGGGCAACTGTATCGCGTGCGGCGCGGTGCCCGGACACCCGCGCGTGATCCATATCGGTGTGGCGGAACCGCCCGCATTCTTCGACGGCAGGCTGCGGGAGGCTTACCGGGAGGCGGCAGCCCGGTGCTTCCTCAACCGCGAGGAACTGCTCGCCATCTACCGCCGGATGCGGCCTTTGCTTGCTCGCGCGAAACGCACGCCGCGCGATCTGGCGTCGCAGCTTTCGCTGGAAGTCCCCCAGGCGGCGTTCGCGCTGCGCGTGTTTGCCGAGCTTGAGTTGATTGATGTCGATAAAAATGATAAAATAACTTTTATTAATAAAACGGGGCCGCGGAGGGAGCTGCGCGACAGCGCCGTATACAGGAGTTTTGAGGATCTGATTAATGGACGATAAACAGCACAGCGCGCAATCGCTGCTTGACGAGGTAAAGAGCCGGTACAGCGCCGAGGACGCAGCCTTTTTTGAGAAGGCTTATTTGTTTGCGGAACAGGCGCACCAGGGGCAGATGCGCCTTTCGGGAGAGCCCTTTTTTGTGCATCCGCGCGAGGTGGCCCGCATACTCGTCGAGCTGGGTCTGGACATTTCCACGGTGGTGGCCGGACTGTTTCACGATATCGTGGAAGATACCTCGGTGACGCTGTCGCAGATCGAGGCGGAATTCGGCGCGGAGATTGCGCAGCTTGTGGACGGCGTGACCAAGGTCGGCAAGGTGACGTTTGCGTCCAAGGAAGAGCACCAGGCGGAATACCTGCGCAAGATGTTTCTCGCGATGGCGAGCGACATCCGCGTGATACTGGTGAAACTGGCGGACCGGCTGCACAACATGCGCACGCTGAAGTACCAGCCGGAAGGCAAGCGCATTGAAAAGGTGAAAGAGACGCTGGAGATATTTGCGCCGCTGGCGCACCGGCTGGGCATCAACGCCATCAAATGGGAACTGGAAGACCTGGCGCTCAAGTATATCGACGAGAAAGCCTATTATGAAATCGCCGCCAAACTGGCGGAAACGCGCGCCGAGCGCCGGCAATACATCGCGGAAGTGGTGGCGGAGATCAAGGAACAGCTGAAAAAGATCAATGTGGAGGCGGAAGTGGAAGGCCGCCCCAAGCATATTTACAGCATATACAACAAAATCCGCAAGAAGCAGCGCTCGTTTGAGGAAGTTTACGACCTCATCGCGGTGCGCATCATCGTCAAGACGGTGCGCGACTGCTACGCGGTGCTGGGCACGGTGCACACCGTATGGAAACCCATTCCCGGGCGGTTTAAGGATTACATTGCAGTGCCCAAGCAGAACATGTACCAGTCCATTCACACCACGGTGGTGGGCAAGGGCGGCCGGCCGTTCGAGGTGCAGATCCGCACGCACGAGATGCATTCCACCGCGGAATACGGCATCGCGGCGCACTGGCGGTACAAGGAAGGCACCACGCAGGACGACATGGACAAAAAACTCGCGTGGCTGCGCGAGATGCTGGAGTGGCAGACCGATACGCGCGACTCGCGCGAGTTCATGGAAACGCTCAAGGTCGACTTCTTTTCCGACAAGGTATACGTGTTTACGCCCAAGGGCGACGTCAAGGAGTTCATACAGGGTGCCACGCCGCTGGATTTTGCGTACGGCATCCACAGCGAGATCGGCAACCGGTGCATCGGCGCCAAGGTGAACGGCAAAATCGTGCCGCTGTCGTATGAACTAAAGTCGGGCGATATTGTGGAGATCATCACGTCCCCCGCGTCCAAGGGCCCCTCGCGCGACTGGCTCAAAATCGTCAAGACGTCACAGGCCAAGAGCAAGATCCGCAACTGGTTCCGCAAGGAGCTTAAGGAAGAGAATATCGTCAAGGGCCGCGACATGCTGGAGAAGGAAGCACGGCGGCGCGGCTATGAACTGAAGGACCTTTTCAAGCCGGAGTGGTTGCGGAGCGTCTACAAGAAGTTCACGCTGTCCACGCCGGAGGATATTTACGCGGCGGTAGGCTACGGCAGCATTACCACCGGCCAGATACTGCACAAGCTGATCGAGCAGTACCGTCACGAAAATAAGATGCTGCCCGAAGACGCGTCGTCTCAGACGCGCGCGCGGCGGTCCGGCGAGGCGAGCGGTGTCATCGTCAAGGGTTACGACGATATACTGGTGCGCTTTGCGAAGTGCTGCAACCCGGTGCCGGGCGACAGCATCGTGGGCTACATCACCCGCGGGCGAGGCGTATCCGTGCACCGCAGCGACTGCCCCAACGTGACCACCGAGGACTTCGAGTCGGGCCGGATGATCGAAGTGTTGTGGTCCACCAGCGACAAATCCTCTTATAACGTGGAAATACAGGTGATTGCGGACGACCGCAGCGGGCTTATCGCCGAGGTGTCCAACAAGCTGTTCAACATGGGCTTTTCGATTACGTCGGTCAATGCCAGAATGGGCAAAAACCGGACAGCCAACATGGTGTTCGGCTTCGAGATCAGCGATACCTCCCAGCTGGACGCTATCGTGAAAGGGCTGCGCAGCATAGAAGGAGTGCGGGACGTGTTCCGCATACACAGATGATAGCAGTGGTGCAGAGGGTGTCCGCCGCGAGCGTGACGGTGAACGGCAAAATTGTCGGCAAAATCGGGCCGGGGCTGCTGGCGCTTATCGGCGTGGCGCAGGGCGACGGCCAGGAGGACGTCGACTATATCGTGCGCAAGCTCGCGAACCTGCGCGTTTTCGAGCGGGACGGCAAGATGACGGACAGCGTGCGGGATATCGGCGGGTCGCTGCTGGTTGTGTCGCAGTTCACGCTGCTGGGCGACGTGCGCCGCGGCAACCGGCCGGATTTTATGCGGGCGGCGCCGCCGGACGAAGCGAAAAAGCTGCTGGACGATTGTGTGG
This sequence comes from Christensenellaceae bacterium, assembly GCA_012719815.1. Classification (GTDB taxonomy): domain Bacteria; phylum Bacillota; class Clostridia; order Christensenellales; family SZUA-584; genus SZUA-584. The sequence continues at coordinate 5,459 of JAAXZP010000156.1, read as the reverse complement.
CCGCGCTGCGCGGGCTGGGGCTGCCGGTAGAGACCGGGGTCTTCGGGGCGCACATGGAGGTTTCCAGTATGGGCGACGGCCCGGTGACCATACTGCTGGATTCAAAGCGAGCTTTTTAGTCGAAACGGGAGGGCGACATTGAGAGTCATACAGGTGCCAGTGGGTGAGCTGCAGGCGAACACGTTCATCGTGTTCAAGGACAATTCCAAAAAGGCGTTTGTGGTCGACCCGGGCGCGGACATTGAGAAGATCTGGTCGAGGCTGGAATACGAGGGGATCAGCGAGGTGACGCATATACTGCTGACGCACGGGCATTTCGACCATATCGGCGCGGCGGCGGAGCTCAAGAGCCGGACGGGCGCGAAGGTGTGCGTACACGCGCGCGACCTCTCCATGCTGACCAGCAACGTGGCCTCGCTGGCGGTTTTTGCCGGCGTCAGCATAGAGCCGGTGGAAGCGGATATCGTGCTGCACGGCGGCGAGACGATTAGAGCGGCGGACATACCGGTGCAGGTGCTGCATACGCCGGGCCATTCAGGCGGCAGCGGCTGCTACATAACCGGGGACGTCTTGTTCTCCGGCGATACGCTGTTCTATATGTCCTGCGGCCGCACCGACTTCCCGGGCAGCGACCCGGACGAGTATCACAACTCGCTGCACAATGTGCTGGGCGGGCTGAAAAAAGATTATACCGTTTATACGGGGCACGGCATCAAAACCACGCTCAGGGCCGAGTTCAGGAGCAACCCGTATCTTATAAAATGACGTCGCTTTACACACAAACGCCGCTGTTTTTCAGCGATATCTGCGAGGAAATGCGGCTTTACATCGATACGCGCCGCATCGAACAGCTGAATGCGCCGGTTCCGCTGGAAGAGGGATACTGCGTTGTTCACGAGATGAGCGAATCGGGCGGCAGGTTTTCCAGCCGGGCGGCGCTGTACCGGGACGGGAAACTGGTATCGGAAAACAGGTACGAATGCCCTGCGCCGCCGGGGGAGCTGGAAAACAAGCGCGCAGCCAAGCGCGCCGCCAAAATATCCGTTTACCGGGCGCTGCTTTCGCATTTCGGCACGGCCATGCCGTGGGGTTCGCTGACGGGCGTGCGCCCCACCAAACTGCTGCGCGACAGCGAGGCTTTGCTGGGCGAAGAGGGCGCGAAGCGGCTGCTGCTTCATGATTTCGACGTATCGCCGGGCAAATACGACTTCGCCAAGGGCATTTTGACGATGCAGGCGGGGCTTGAGCCGCGGCCGGACGAGCTGGACGTGTATATCGGCATACCGTTCTGCGTGACGAGGTGCGCTTACTGCTCGTTTGCGTCTTTCACGCCGAATGTTTTCAAAGGCGCGGAGGAGCAGTATATAAGCGCGCTGATGGAAGAGCTCGAGGACGCGGAGGCGTTGACAGGCGGCCGGCGCGTGCGCGCGCTGTATGTGGGCGGTGGAACGCCCACCGCGCTTTCCGAGGCGCATCTTGTAAAAGTGCTGCAAAGGGCGGCGGAGCTGGCCCGGGGAGCGGACGAGTTCACGGTGGAAGCCGGGCGGCCGGATACCATCACGGCGGAAAAGCTGCGCATCATCAAAGACAGCGGCGCGGGCCGCATCAGCGTGAACGCCCAGACGCTGTGCGACGAAACGCTTGTGCGCATCGGGCGGCGGCACACGACAAGGGAGTTCTTCGACGCCTATTCGCTGGCGGCGTCATACGGCTTTGATATCAACGTGGACGTGATCGCCGGCCTGCCGGGCGAGAATGCCGACCGGCTGATGGAAACGCTGTATCCCATCATCGAGCTGGCGCCTGCGAACATCACGGTGCACACCCTGGCGGTCAAGCGGGCTTCGGCGTTTGCGGCTGCCAACATGGAAGCGCTGCCCACCGACGCGGCCACGGCGAAGCCGCTGGAATTGGCGTGCCAGGCGCTGGAGCAGGCGGGCTACCGGGCGTATTACATGTACCGGCAGAAATACATGAAAGGCAGCCTGGAGAACGCGGGCTATACGCGGCCCGGCAAGGCTTGCCTATATAACATCGACAACATGGAGGAGCTTTGCGACGTGCTGGCATTTGGCGTCGGCGCGATTTCCAAACGAATTTTCTTCGACGAGTCGCGCATCGAACGGGCGGCGAATATTAAGGATTTGCGCATGTATCTGGAGCGTTTGGATGACGTGATGGAAAGAAAGCGGGCATTGTTTCTCTGACTTGAAGCGTTCGTGACAAAGCGATTCGGAAGCAGGCAATGCCTGAAAAAAGAGTTGACAATTGGCCCGTGGTTCAAATATAATCTAACACGTTGACGAATGCCCCGAAATAAAGGTGCGAGATGAAAATCGACATTGCGGAAGCAATTAAGAGCACGGGCGAAGAATTTACGGCGCAGCTTCACGGCGCGCTGCCGGATATCGAGTTTCTCGGTGAGCGGTATACGTTTCCGGACGGCGTGGATGTCCGCTTAAGCTGGCGATACGACGGTGAAGGCGTCATCGTGACGGGGCGGTTGGATGCGAGAATTCCGGTGAGATGTGCCCGGTGCCTTGCGGAGTTTACGTATACCATCGGCGCTGATTTTGCCGAGTATTACAAGAAGCAGCCGGAAGAAGGCATGTACGCGTACGAGGACGAGACCATCGACTTCACGCAGATGCTGGAGGACAACGTGGTGATCAACCTCCCTTCGAAGCTGCTTTGCCGCGAGGACTGCAAAGGCCTTTGCAGCCGGTGCGGCGCGGATCTTAACAAGGGGGACTGCGGATGCGGCCCCGAGACGGACGGGACGAACCCGTTTGCGGGTTTGTCGGACAAACTGAAATAGGAACTTATGGGCAGGCCTGCCAGCCCCTTTCGGGAATTTTGGCACCCTCAGCCCATTGCTATACGGGTTTGTGGCATTTCGCGTGTAAACGGGGAACAAGCAAGGCCCGGTAGTTGGCGGAAAGATACAGGTCTTTTCGTAGGAGTGACAGCGATAGACGAGGAGGTGTAGATAGATGGCGGTACCAAAAAGGCGGACATCCAAACAGCGCAGCCACACGAGGCGTTCGGCGAACTTTAAGCTAACGGCACCTAGCATCGCAGAATGTCCGCAGTGCCATGCGATGAAGCTGACTCACCGGGTGTGCCCGACCTGCGGCTATTACAACGGCCGGCATGTGATGAATACTGAGAAAACGGAAAAAGCACGCTAAGCAAAGTCGGACGACCGCGGGCGCTCCTTTATGGCGGCGCCCTTTTTATTTGGCTTTTGAGCCGTCCGGATGCGGAAGCGGCGCAGGGCGTTCCTTATATTTTGCGGCCTTTTTGGCGCTAAGAAGTGCTTTACAAAAATGGTTGCATTGACATTGTATTTTTTATATACTACCCATATATAAATGAAGTGAGCGAGGTACCGTATTGAAAATCGTTGTAGACGCGATGGGAGGAGACAACGCGCCGCACGCCATTATAGAAGGCTGTGCGATGGCGCTGGCGGAAATACCTGAACTGGAGCTGATCCTCACCGGTCCGCGTGACGCGATCGAGACGGAGCTTGCCAAATATGATTGTGACGCCTCGCGCATAAATATTGTGGAGGCCGCAGAAGTTATAGACATGGCGGAGCCGCCCGTGGAAGCGATCCGCAAGAAGAAGGATTCGTCGCTGGTGCGGGGCTTAAGGCTGCTGCAGGCCGGTGAGGCGGGTGCTTTTGTGACCGCGGGTTCCACCGGCGCGACCATCGCCGGGGCAACGCTGCTCGTCAAACGGCTGCTGGGCGTGAAACGGCCTGCGCTGGCGCCGCTTTTGCCCACGCGAAAAGGCAAGGTGATGCTGATCGACTGCGGCGCCAATTCCGAAGTGCGGCCGTCGTTTCTGGCGCAGTTCGCGCTGATGGGCAGCATTTACATGCAGCGGATGGAAGGTATCGCTGCGCCGCGCGTGGGCCTGGTGAACAACGGTGCGGAGCCTGAAAAGGGTACCGAGCTGACCAAGGCGGCGTATAAACTGCTGCGCGAGATGCCCATCAAGTTCGTGGGCACCGCCGAAGGGCGCGCCCTCGTGTCGGGCGACTTTGACGTAATCGTAACGGACGGCTTTACCGGCAACGTCATCCTCAAGTTTATGGAAGGCGTGGCCGGTGTGCTGACGGGCATGCTGAAGGACGAGCTCAGCCGTTCCTGGCGTGCCAAGCTGGGTGCGGCAATCGCCATGCCGGCGTTCAGGAGCTTCAAGAAGAAGATGGATTACACCGAATACGGCGGTGCGCTGATGCTGGGCGTGAACGGCGGCGTGATCAAGGCACATGGTTCTTCCAACGCCAAGGCGATATGCAGCACATTGCGGCAGGCGGTCGGGTTCATCAAGGCCGATGTCGTGAATGTCATTAAAGAGGAAATATCCAAGATTTCATTAGGTGATGATTAATTCGTTTTAGGAGGCTCACTATGGTATTCGAAAAGGTTAGAAAAATTCTGTCCGATCAGCTGGAGATTGATGAAGAGAGCATCACGCTGGACTCTGATCTTGTAGAGGACCTTAAAGCCGACTCTCTTGCTATTGTTGAGCTCATCATGGATCTGGAACAGGAATTTGACCTGGATATCCCGGACGAAGAGCTGCCCAAAGTGACTACCGTCAGGGATGTCGTATCGTATATCGAGAAAAATATCGGCGGATATTGAGTTTGACTGTGCTTTTCTGCCCGGGGCTGAAAGCAGCTCCGGGTATTGCTTTGTTCGGTAGGTATCGGTGAATGGATTGGGCGCGTCTGGAAAACAGCATAGGCTATACATTTCATGATAAGGCGCTGCTGGAAAAGGCGTTTGTGCATTCGTCCGCGGATACCGGCGAAAGCTACGAGCGCCTGGAGTTTTTGGGCGATGCCGTGCTGGAGCTTACCGTTAGCGAACACCTTTTTTTCGAGAAGCCGGAGTTTACCGAGGGTGAGATGACCAAATGCCGCGCGGCGCTGGTCAACGAAGCGGCGCTGGTGAAACTGGCGCGGGAACTTAATCTCAGCGAATACCTGACGCTGGGGCGAGGCGAGCGCAACTCGGGCGGCGCCGACAAGCCGTCGATACTGGCGGACGTGGTGGAGGCGCTAATAGGCGCGGTATACGTAGACGGCGGCTTTGACGCGGCAAAAGGCGTGGTGCTGCGCCTGATGGAAAACAGCTTCGACGCGGTGCTTTCCGGCAGCGGCGTCAGCGATTATAAAACCCGTCTTCAGGAATACTACCATAAAAAGGGTATCAGCGATATCCGCTATGTCGTATACAAGGAGGAAGGCCCGCCGCACGACAAGGTTTTCTATGTGAAACTCTTTGTTGCAGGCGAGGAAATATCACAGGGCAAGGGCCGGTCCAAAAAGGCCGCTGAGCAAAAGGCGGCGCGGCAGGCCTGCCTGAAAGCAAAAGGATAGGGGTATTGGAAGAATGCTTGATTTCAGCAAGGTAAAAGCAGTGGACGAAGCGGTGTAT
>JAAXZP010000019.1 GCA_012719815.1 Christensenellaceae bacterium | reverse complement strand
GGACTCCGGATATCTCACCCGCCGCCTGGTGGACGTCAGCCAGGACGTCATCGTGCGCGAGCACGACTGTCTGAAGGAAGGCGAGCCGGTACGCGGCATGTGGGTGGAGGACATCGTGGAAGGCAAGGATGTCATCGAGCCGTTTATCGACCGCATCCTTGGGCGCTTCGCCGCGGCGGACATCAAGGACCCTGAGACCGGCGAAGTGATCGTCAAAACCAACGAGTTTATCACGTTTGAGCACTGCCAGCGCATTAAGAAAGCGGGCATCAAAGGCGCGTATATCCGCTCGGTGCTGACGTGCAAAACGCGCCACGGCGTGTGCACCAAGTGCTACGGCGCGGACCTGTCGACCGGCAAGCCGGTGTCCATCGGCGAAGCGGTGGGCATCATCGCGGCGCAGTCCATCGGCGAGCCGGGCACGCAGCTGACCATGAGAACGTTCCATACCGGCGGCGTGGCGGGCGAGGATATCACGCACGGTCTGCCGCGCGTGGAAGAGCTGTTTGAGGCGAGGAAGCCCAAGGGCCTCGCGGTGATCACCGAGATCGCCGGCGTGGTGTCGCTGGGCGACAACCGCAAGAAGCTGGAAGTGACCGTGACCGGCGAGGACGGCGTGCAGGAGGTCTACCAGATACCGTTCGGTTCGCGGCTTAAAGTGAAGGACGGCGATTACGTCGAAGCGGGCGACGAGCTGACCGAAGGCTCCGTCAACCCCAACGATATACTGAAGATCAAGGGCGCCAAGGGCGTGCAGAATTACCTCCTGAAAGAGGTGCAGGCCGTGTACCGGCTGCAGGGCGTGGAGATCTCCGACAAGCATATCGAGATCATCATCCGCTCGATGCTCAAGAAGTGCAAGATCGAGGACGCGGGCGATACCAACCTGCTGCCCGGCTCGCTGGTGGACATCCACGCGTTTGACGAGGAGAACGAGCGCGTGCTGAGCATGGGTAAAAAGCCGGCAACAGCCAAACGCGTGCTGCTGGGCATCACCAAGGCGTCGCTGGCCACGGATTCGTTCCTGTCGGCCGCGTCGTTCCAGGAGACCACGCGCGTGCTGACGGAAGCGGCCATCAAGGGCAAGACCGACCCGCTGCTGGGCCTGAAGGAAAACGTCATCATCGGCAAGCTGATCCCGGCGGGTACCGGTATGAAGCGTTACCGCAACATCGAGGTCATCAAAAACGTTTTGAACGAGGATATCGCGTCCTCGTTTGAGAACAAGGATACCAAGGATGCGTCTTATCTGGACGATATGCTGACGGGAGATGACAGCTTTGGTTCGAACGATTCGGAAGATATGACGGCCGGAATTTAAAGGGGGATCTGAATGCCAAAGAACGCACAATGCCCGGCGAGTGACACCGAGATTTGCCGCTGGCTGGGCAAGGAATGTGAGGATTGCTATATTAGCAGCCTCAAGCACAAGGAGGATATGGAAAAGGCGGTCAGCGATTTCCGCGTGACTCTGTCGCTGCTGCCTGAGGATTTTGATTCCCTGCAGGGAGAAGAATGCTGCTTTTGCGTGGGCGATGTCAAAAAGCCGCGCGCCGGGTATGCGGTGATCGACCTCGCGCACAGCGAGCCGGAGGCGCGCAAGGGCATGTTCTTCGGCTTCGGCAAGAAGGTGCGCGTCAGGGTCGGGTCGCTGATGCCGGTGTCCATCTCCATCTGCAGGGATTGCCGGCGGGCGCTGCGCATGGTGGATTATATCAAGTGGATCGTGACCGCCGCGTTTGTGGGGCTGGGCATCGGGCTGTGCTTTATTCCCGCGATCAATGCGATACCGGCGCTGCCTTACGGCGTCGTCATCGCAGCATTCCTGGTGGGCTATGTCATAAGCCGCGTAGTGTCCGATGCGTACATGAAGCGCAAGAGCAAACAGACGGTGTTCAATGTGTTCGACATACCCGTGTGCCGCAAGATGCAGGAGGCGGGATGGTTTACCATACAGGACTCGGGCTCCGCGACGCGGTTCATCATGTCCCGGAAATCGTATACAAAAAAGATATCCGGGCTGAGAGACGCGGTGGATGAAGCGTCCGCGAAAATTGAAAATACGCCGGAGAGCAAGGATTGACAACGATTTTGCCGGGTGATAAAATGGCTCTGTTGTGCGTTTTTTGGCCGCCCGCATTTTTGGGGGAGGCGAGGCTATGAATTCGAGTCGTGAGCTTTCCGATCCGGAGCGTCGCGTGGTAGGCTTAAAGCAGGTGCTGCGCCACGCCAGGCAGCGGGAGCTCGTGAAGGTATATATCGCCAAGGACGCGGACGAGGACATTGTTGAAAAGCTGGTCCGGGTTTGCGAGGAAGGCGGCATAGCGTATGACGCGACGCTGACAATGCACCAGATCGGCATTGCTTCCGGCATTGAAGTGGGCAGTGCGTGCGCCGGTGTACTGAAAACAAAAAAGTGATAAAGTTGTAAAAGATTTTTAACGGCCGGGGGTTTACAGACGGCCGGAAAGTTGTATGATGGAAGCGGGATTTTTTGCCCGCAGAAAGGAATTTAATCCCCTTTTTGGGTTGCAAGGGGTTCCTATAGACGAGATATAACGAACTGGTGAAAGGAGGAAGCACCTTAACACATGCCGACAATTAATCAACTGGTTAAGCAGGGCAGAAAAACGGCGCCATCAAAAAGCAATTCTCCCATCCTGAAGCAGTGCCCTCAGAAGAGGGGCGTTTGCCTGACGGTAAGGACGATGACCCCCAAGAAGCCGAATTCCGCGCTTCGTAAGATTGCGAGGGTTCGTCTGGTGAACGGTATGGAAGGTACCGCTTACATTCCGGGCATCGGCCACAACCTGCAGGAACACTCCGTGGTGCTGATCAGGGGCGGCAGAGTGAAAGACCTGCCGGGTGTGAGATATCATATAGTGCGCGGAGCGCTGGACAGCGCCGGTGTTGCAAACCGGAAGCAGGGACGTTCCAAATACGGCGCGAAGCGCCCGAAGAAGTAATATTGAGGAGGAATCAGCATGCCAAGACGCGGTAGAGCGCCGAAGCGTGAAGTTCTGCCCGATCCGATATATAATTCGACCAGGCTCACCAAACTCATCAACCAGGTGATGCTGGATGGAAAGAAGGGGACGGCGCAGAAAATCTGTTACGGAGCTTTTGATATAATTAAAGAAAAAATGGGGCTGGATCCGCTCGAGGTTTTTGAAAAGGCGATGGAGAACATCATGCCCGTCCTCGAAGTGAAATCCCGCCGCGTGGGCGGCGCCACGTACCAGGTGCCTGTTGAGGTGCGGCCGGAAAGACGGCAGACCCTGGGCATTCGCTGGCTGGTGGACTATAGCCGCAACAGAAGCGAGCGCACGATGAAGCAGCGCCTCGCCGCCGAGATTATGGACGCGTACAACGGCACCGGCGGAGCCGTGAAGAAGCGCGAGGATACGCATAGGATGGCTGAGGCCAACAAGGCGTTCGCACATTACAGGTGGTAGTCTGCATGAGACCACGAGGAGGACAATAGGTGCCCAGGAAATATCCGCTTGAGAAAATAAGAAATATCGGTATCATGGCGCATATTGACGCGGGCAAAACCACCACCACCGAGCGCATTCTTTTCTATACCGGCAGAACGTATAAAATGGGCGAGACCCATGACGGCGATGCCGTGATGGACTGGATGGAGCAGGAACAGGAGCGGGGCATTACCATTACATCTGCTGCCACCACTGCGGAATGGCGCGGCCATAACATTAACATTATTGACACACCCGGCCACGTTGATTTTACCGTAGAGGTGGAACGCTCGCTGCGCGTGCTGGACGGCGCCGTTGCTGTGTTCTGCGCTAAGGGCGGCGTTGAGCCGCAGTCGGAGACGGTATGGCGGCAGGCGACCAAGTACCACGTGCCGAGGATTGCATACATCAACAAGATGGACATCATGGGTGCGGACTTTTTCAACGCTATCCAGATGATGCGCGATCGCTTGAAGGCCAATCCCGTTGCCATCCAGCTGCCCATCGGTAAGGAAGAGGATTTTAAGGGTATCGTCGACCTGATCGAGATGAACGCGATCGTCTATGACGATGAGCTGGGCACGGAGCTGGAGCGCATCCCGATACCCGATGACATGAAGGAGCTGGCCGAGGAGTATCGCGAGAAACTGATTGAATCGGTCGCGGAGTACAACGACAAGCTGCTGGAGAAGTATTTCGAAGGCGAGGAGATTGAAAGGGACGAGCTGGTCGCAGCCATACGGCAGGCGACCATTCACCTTGACATCGTGCCGGTGATCTGCGGGTCGTCGTACCGCAACAAGGGCATCCAGCTGCTGCTGGACTGCATCGTTGATTTCCTGCCGTCGCCGCTGGATATCCCGCCCGTTGAGGGCAAATGCGAAAACGGCGAAACCGAGGTGCGCCGGGCGGACGACGATGAGCCGTTTTCCGCGCTGGCTTTCAAGATCATGTCCGACCCGTTTGTGGGCAAGCTGGCGTTTGTGCGCGTCTATTCGGGTACGCTGACGGCGGGCAGCACGATCTACAACACGACCAAAGGCAAGCGGGAGCGCGTGGGGCGTCTGCTGCGCATGCACGCCAACGCGCGCGAGGACGTGGAAACGCTGTACGCGGGCGATATTGCTGCGGTGGTAGGACCCAAGCTCATCACCACGGGTGATACGCTGTGCGACGACAAGCATCCTATTCTGCTGGAGACGATGGAATTCCCCGATCCGGTTATCGAGGTTGCGATTGAGCCCAAGACCAAGGCCGGTCAGGAGAAGATGAGCCTTGCACTGGCTCGCCTGATGGAGGAAGACCCGACCTTCAAGACTTATACCGACCCGGAGACGGGGCAAACCATCATCGCGGGCATGGGTGAGCTCCACTTGGAGATCATTGTGGACCGCATGATGCGCGAGTATAAGGTGGAGGCCAAGGTGGGCAAACCGCAGGTTTCCTACCGCGAGACGATACGCAAGGCGGTGAGAGCGACAGGGCTTTACAAAAAGCAGACGGGCGGCAAGGGCCAGTACGGCCATGTCGTGATCGAGCTGGAGCCGCTGGAGCCGGGCGCCGGGTATGAATTCGTCGACAAGATCGTGGGCGGCGTGATACCCAAGGAGTATATTCCGGCTGTGGACGAAGGTATCCGCGAGGCGGCCAAGAACGGCGTGCTTGCCGGCTATGAAGTGGTGGATTTCCGCGCGACGCTGGTGGACGGCAGTTACCACGAGGTGGACTCGTCGGAAATCGCGTTTAAGATTGCGGGCTCCATGGCGTTCAAGGACGCGGTGAGGAATGCCTCGCCGGTGCTGCTGGAGCCGATCATGTCGGTGGAAGTGCATGTGCCGGATGAGTATCTGGGCGATGTGCTGGGCAACCTGAACGCACGGCGCGGGCAGATCGAAGGCACTGAGATGCGCGCCGGCGCGCAGGTGATCAGGGCTCAGGTGCCGCTGTCGGAGATGTTCGGCTATGCGACGGACTTGCGGAGCCGGACGCAGGGCCGCGGGACGTTTACGATGCAGTTCTTGCATTACAGGGAAGTGCCGAAGAGCATTGCCGAGAAGATCATCGGCGCCTGAAAACAAAGGTTATTTTAAACGGCGAGCGTATGAAACGGAGGCCGTTTGTAACACAATTAATTGATCCAACAATGATGAGGAGGAGAAACCAATGGCAAAAGCTAAGTTTGAGAGAACCAAACCCCATGTCAACATCGGCACGATCGGCCATGTTGACCACGGCAAAACGACACTGACGGCTGCTATCACGATGGCTTTGGCTCAGCAGGGTAAAGCAAAAGTCATGAAGTATGACGAAATAGACAAGGCGCCGGAAGAAAAAGAGCGCGGCATCACGATCAACACCGCGCACGTCGAGTACGAGACGGATAAGCGCCACTATGCGCACGTCGACTGCCCGGGTCACGCCGACTACGTGAAGAACATGATCACCGGTGCGGCGCAGATGGACGGCGCGATTCTCGTTGTGTCCGCTGCGGACGGCCCGATGCCCCAGACCCGTGAGCACATCCTGCTTGCCCGTCAGGTTAACGTGCCGTACATCGTTGTGTTCATGAACAAGGTGGACCAGGTTGACGACGAAGAGCTCCTGGAGCTGGTCGAGATGGAAGTGCGCGACCTGCTGTCTTCCTACGACTTCCCGGGAGACGAAATTCCGGTAATCCGCGGCAGCGCGCTGCAGGCGATGGAAGCTCTGGCGGCTGGCAAGAATGCGAATGAAGCTCCCGAGTGCAAGTGCATTTTCGAGCTGATGGACGCGGTGGACAGCTACATTCCCACGCCCGAGCGTGCTGCTGACAAGCCGTTCCTGATGCCTGTTGAAGACGTGTTCTCCATCACCGGCCGCGGCACCGTGGCGACGGGCAGAGTGGAGAGAGGCACCATCAAGGTGGGCGACACCGTTGAGATGGTCGGTCTGTCCGACGAAACCCGTGATGTTGTCGTCACCGGCGTGGAAATGTTCCGCAAGATGCTCGACGAGGCCATCGCGGGCGACAACATCGGCGTGCTGCTCCGCGGCGTGCAGAGGAACGAAATAGAGCGCGGCATGGTACTTGCGAAGAAAGGTACGATCAAGCCGCACACCAAGTTCAAGGGCCAGGTTTACGTGCTGAAGAAGGAAGAGGGCGGCCGCCATACGCCGTTCTTCAACGGCTACCGTCCGCAGTTCTACTTCCGGACCACCGACGTCACCGGCACCATCAAGCTGCCCGAGGGCGTCGAGATGGTCATGCCTGGCGACAACATCGAGATCTCCGTCGAGCTGATTCACCCCATCGCCATTGAGG